>JBJTMN010000266.1:0-5616 GCA_046070545.1 Ferruginibacter sp. | reverse complement strand
TACAGTGCAGAAATGAACCGGATGTACTATGGTATTGAAGAGATTTTTTTAATTGAAATAAACCGGTTGATAGCACAGCATAAAAGCAAATTGGATCTGAAAAATATTGATAAGAATTTAATCATACCAATGCCTTCAGATATCAGGGTGGTAATGAACTGGAATAAGAACAATTCTGATATTGACCTTTGGGTAACAGATCCCAATGGAGAAAAATGCTTTTACAGCCATAAAACAACAGCCATTGGTGGGCGCATGTCAGATGATTTTACAGAGGGCTTTGGCCCCGAGCAGTTCATGTTAAAAACCGGTATCAAAGGGAAATATAAAATTCAGATAAACTATTACAGTGACAGGCAGCTTACCATTGCAGGGCCTACAACAATAATGGCCGAGATCTATATGCACTATGGAACTGACAAGGAGGAGAAAAAGATCGTCACCCTTCAAATGGAAAAAGGGAAAGAAGGTGAAATTTTTATAGGCGAAGTGGAGTTGTAAAAGCACCGGGAGTCATTGCAGAATGGCTCCCGGTTTTTTAATTACATTTGCATGTTTAAAAAGAAACGATGCAGATAATCCCGGTAACAGATAAAACAGCAGCCGAAGAGTTCCTTAGGGTAGCCGTAGAACTCAATCAAAAAGATCCTAACTGGATACGCCCGCTGGATAAGGATATCAATGAGGTTTTTGATAAGGAAAAGAACAAGGCTTTTCGTTTTGGAGAAGTTATTCGCTGGATTTTAAAAGACGATGCCGGCAAACTGATCGGCCGTATTGCGGCTTTTACCAATAAAAAATATAAGAACAAAGGAGATGATGTGCCTGTGGGTGGCATTGGCTTTTTTGAATGTATAAACGACCAGGCTGCTGCAGACCTTTTACTGGATAATGCAAAGCACTGGCTGATACAGCATGGTATGGAAGCCATGGATGGTCCTATTAATTTTGGCGAACGCGACCGCTGGTGGGGGCTTATCACCGATGGTTACACACCACCATTGTATTGCATGAATTATAATCCCCCTTACTATGTTTCGCTTTTTGAGAACTATGGTTTTAAATTATTTTATAACCAGGTGTGTTTTGCACTGGATGCCACCAAGCCCCTGGCTCAAAAAACGATGGAGCGCCATAAAATGAATGAAGAAAATCCGGACATCAGTTTTGATACGATCAAAAAAAACAACCTGTCAAAATATGTACTGGATTTTGTAGAAGTGTCTAATAAAGCATGGGCAGGGCATGGCGGGTTGAAACAATTAAATAAAGAGCAGGTTTCACTGATGTTCAAAAAGATGAAACCGGTAATGGATGAAGATATTTTGTACTTCGCCTATCACAAAGGAACAGCGATCGCCATGTTCATCAACCTGCCGGATATTAACCAGTATTTTAAACATTTCAACGGTAAATTCGGGTTGCTGCAAAAACTGGAATTTGTATGGCGGCAGAAATTCAGGAAGTCGAGGAAATTTGTGGGGCTGGTTTTTGGTGTAGTACCCGAATGGCAGGGAAAGGGAATAGATTCATACATCATTGGCGAATGCCGCAAAATTGTGCAAAAGCCCAACCAGTTATACCTGGATTATGAAATGCAGTGGATCGGAGATTTTAATCCAAAAATGATCAATGTGGCGGAGAGTTTTGGCGATACCTTCCGTAGCCGTAACCTGGCTACTTACCGTTATTTATTCGACAGAACCAAAGAATTTCATCGTCACCCGATGGTGTCTTAAAAAAGTTAGCCACAAATTGCACGAATTTTCACCAATAAGGACAATTCGGGTAGATTCGTGTGATTCGTGGCAAATAAAATCCGAAATTAGCAGTGTATGGATGATAAGTTTATTGTATCGGCAAGAAAGTACCGCCCACAGAATTTTTCTACGGTGGTGGGGCAGGCGCATATTACCACCACGCTTAAAAATGCTATTAAAAATAACCAGCTGGCGCATGCCTTTTTGTTTTGCGGCCCAAGGGGTGTGGGCAAAACCACCTGTGCCCGTATTTTAGCAAAAACCATCAATTGCGAAAACCAGACTCCCGAAGGTGAGGCCTGTAATACCTGTAACAGCTGTGTTTCTTTTGATGCAGGCACATCCATGAATATTCATGAGCTGGATGCTGCCAGCAATAACTCGGTAGATGATATACGCAGCCTGGTAGAACAGGTTCGTTTTGCACCACAGGCAGGCAAATACAAAGTTTATATAGTAGATGAGGTTCACATGCTCAGCTCATCGGCCTTTAATGCATTTTTAAAAACACTGGAAGAGCCGCCGCCTTATGCCATTTTTATTTTAGCAACTACCGAGAAGCATAAGATACTGCCAACCATCCTCAGCCGCTGCCAGATATTCGATTTTAAAAGGATCACCAATAGCGATACCGTAGAGCATATCCAGGAAATATGTGATAAGGAACAAATAAAGGCTGAAAAAGCCGCCTTACATGTGATTGCGCAAAAAAGCGAGGGCTGTATGCGTGATGCACTGAGCATACTGGATAAGATCGTAAGCTTCAGTAATGGTGAGTTAACCTACAGCAATACTTTAGAGCACCTGAACATTTTAGATGAGGATTATTATTTTAAAATGCTGGATTGCATGCAGCAGCAGCATCTGAGCGATGCCATGTTGCTGTATGATGAGATCAACCGCAAGGGGTTTGAAGGTGATACTTTACTGGAAGGTTACAGTGAATTTGTAAGGAACCTGCTGGTAAGTAAAGACACCAAAGCTGCTATCCTGCTGGAAGTTGCCGATGATTTTAAACAGAAATACCTGCAGGCTGCCCAGCAGATCTCAGCCGGCTGGTTAATTGCCGCATTGAATTTGCTCAACGAAGCTGAGATCAATTATAAGCAAGCCCGTAATAAACGCCTGCATGTAGAACTGGCTATCATTAAACTCTGTTACCTGTTACAGGCTGTTGAAATGCTGAACAACGAAGGCGTAGTTTCAAAAAAAAAACTAGTTGAATCAGCCCGGCCGGTAGCATTTAGATCCATTCAGCCTATCAGGCTTAAAGAGCCGGAAGTTACCCCAACACAAAACCCGGTAACTCCAGCAACTGCCGGTGCTAAATTAATCATAGAAGAGCCGCAGCAACGAATAGAAAAGAAAGTTACGTCAACTGTACCACCGGTAAGTACAGAGGCAAAAAAGTCACTCGGTTCTTTAGCGGCCATCCGCAATAAGGTTACCGCACTGAATAAAAATGGTAAAGAGGTAAAAGAACTGACTGAAGAAGACCTCCGGATCTGCTGGGATACATTCATCGAAAAACTCAATGCCAAAAAGAATCATTCGGCCGTTACCAATTTTAAAATGGCAGAGCTGAAGATCATTGATAATAATTCGATCGAGATCATCACCCAAAGTAATATTCAGCAAAAATTCATTGAGCAGGAACGTGCAGAACTGGTGGATGACCTGCAGCAATACTTCTGTAACCGCCAGCTCACATACCATGTTATTATCATTGAAAAGGAGGGAAACAACGTAGTTACCGAAAAACCATTGACCTCCCGGGAGCAATATCTTAAAATTATAGAAGAGTACCCGTTGGTTAAGGAATTAAAAGACAGGCTGCGGCTGGAACTCGATTATTAGCCAAAACAGCTTTTCTTTTCCCTATTTTGCCTTAATTTCGGGCCACAATCTAAAATAAGCGATTTATACTATGGCAGAAGTGATACGCATGCCGCTTTTAAGCGATACGATGACCGAGGGGAAAATAATATCCTGGAACAAAAAGGTAGGGGATAAGGTAAAGGCCGATGATGTGCTAGCCGATGTGGAGACCGATAAAGCAACCATGGAAGTAAATGGTTATGTAGATGGAACTTTATTATACATTGGCGTACCCGCAGGCGAAGCTGCCAAAGTGAACCAGATCATTGCTATTGTTGGTAAAGAAGGGGAAGAATATAAGACTTTGTTAGACGGAGCTGCTGCTGAAACCAAGCCGGCCTCCAGGAACGAACAACCGGCCACGAACATCGAACAACCAGCAGCTCAATCCCCAAGCTCAGCTTCAAAACCTCAACAGGTTTCTCTTCCGGCCGGCGCCAAGGAAATTCGAATGCCTTTATTAAGCGATACGATGACTGAAGGAAAGATCGTATCCTGGAATAAAAAAGTTGGCGACTTTGTAAAAGCCGATGACGTGCTTGCAGATGTGGAAACCGATAAGGCAACCATGGAAGTAGTAGGTTATGAAGAAGGTACTTTATTATATGTAGGTGTTGAAGCCGGCAATGCAGCAAAAGTTAATGAGATCATTGCTATTGTTGGTAAGGCCGGAACCGATGTAAGCGCTTATGTGGCTGCTGAAAAAGCAGGTGGAAACACGCAGCAGGCAGTTGGCACTGAGCAGCCCGCAGCTCAAAACGAAGTTGCAGTTAGCCAGTCAACAGCCAATGCAGCAGCATCTGCCGAAGAACCAACAACTTCTGCAAACGGAAGAGTTAAAGCTTCCCCGCTTGCTAAAAAACTGGCAGCCGATAAGGGTATAGATATCAGTAAAATTAGTGGCAGCGGCGATGGTGGAAGGGTTACTAAGAAAGATGTGGATGGTTATGTACCAACTGCTGAACCGGCTAAAACCGCTGCACCAAAAACAACTGCACCTGTTGCTGCATTTACAGCAAGCGGACAAGAAGGCCATACTGACATTCCGTTGACCCAGATGCGTAAAGTAATTGCACGCCGCCTGGGTGAGAGTATGTTCAGCGCACCACATTTTTATTTGACCATGGAGATCAATATGGATAATGCCATGGTTGCCCGAACACAGCTAAATGAACTGAGCCCGGTTAAAATTTCATTCAACGATTTTGTAATAAAAGCAGTGGCTTTATCATTGCGCCAGCATCCCAATGTAAACAGCAGCTGGATGGGGGACTTTATTCGCATGAACCATCATATTCACATTGGTAGTGCAGTTGCTACGCCTGATGGTTTGATCGTACCGGTGATTCGTTTTGCTGATCAGAAAACACTTTCTCAAATTGCTGCCGAAACCAAAGAATTATACGGGAAAGCAAAAGATAAAAAGATACAGCCCAACGAATTCAGCGGCAATACGTTCACCATCTCCAACCTGGGTATGATGGATATTGAAGAGTTTACTGCCATCATTAATCCGCCCGACAGCGCCATCCTGGCTGTTGGCCGCATTAAAGAAGTGGTGGTTAAAAAAGGCGATGGATTTGGCGTAAGCAACTTTATGAAGCTGACCATGAGCTGCGATCACCGTACGGTGGATGGTGCTGTGGGAGCTGCTTTCCTGCAAACGCTTAAAAAGTACCTGGAGAACCCGGTTACGATGTTGTTGTAATCAGGAAATAAAAATAAATGAAAGCGCCAGTTTAAAAGCTGGCGCTTTTTTGTTTTGCTGAACAGGCATTTGGGCTTTAATCAGCTGCATTGCCCCGACAACTTTCTGGGTACCCTTATACGGTATATCATGACCAATGTTTTTCATTTTTAAAAAATATATTTTCAATAAATTTTGAAAATTCAAAAACTGTATTATCTTTGTGCTGTAAAACAGTGATCATGAAACTTACCGAAGCAAAAGCACAGTTCATAAGCAGTTGGGGCGCTT
>JBJTMN010000265.1:0-5396 GCA_046070545.1 Ferruginibacter sp. | reverse complement strand
TTGCCGCAAACTTAATTTATTTTACGGCGCCCTGGCCATAACAATTTTGTATGAGCCCTTATCAATCCTTATTTTTGAAGCCTTGACAGTACATGAACAATATATGCAACGCTGCCTGCAACTGGCGGCCATGGGTGCCGGAAAGGTTGCTCCCAACCCCATAGTGGGTGCAGTATTGGTCTATGAAGACAGGGTCATTGGTGAAGGCTATCATCAAAAATATGGTGAAGCACATGCCGAGGTAAATTGCATAAACAGTGTGGCAGAGGCAGATAAAAAACTGATCGCTGAAAGTACCCTGTATGTGTCTTTAGAGCCCTGCGCCCATTTTGGCAAAACCCCGCCCTGTGCAGACCTGATCATACAAAATAATATTCCAAAAGTTGTGATTGGCTGCAGGGATAGTTTTAAAGAAGTAGCCGGAAAAGGGATTGAGCGGTTGAAAGATGCAGGAATTAAAGTTGTTGTTGGCCTTATGGAAGAGGAATGTCTTGAGCTGAACAGGCGTTTTTTTGTTTTTCATGAAAAGAAGCGGCCCTATATTATTTTGAAATGGGCACAGAGCAGTGATGGTAAAATTGCAGCTACCGGAGAAGCAAGGAGCTTCATCAGCAACGAATTTACAAACAGGCTGGTACATAAATGGAGAGCAGAAGAAGCAGCCATACTGGTAGGAACAAACACGGTTTTGCTGGATGATCCTTCTTTAACAGCAAGGCTTTGGCCGGGAAATGATCCTGTAAGACTGGTGATTGATACAGCATTGAAATTACCGCTTCATTTAAAATTATTTGACAGAACGGTAAAGACCATTGTATTCAATTTTGTAAAAACGGCTGAGGAAGAGGATCTTGTTTACTATCAATTGAAAAAGGAAGAAAATATACCTGTGCAAATTGCTGATGCACTTTATCTGATGAATATTCAATCGGTGATAGTGGAGGGTGGAGCAATGCTTTTGCAGTCATTTATTGATATAGGATTGTGGGATGAAGCAAGGGAAATAAGCAATGAACAACTGACGATCGGTAATGGATTAAGTGCACCCGTTTTAAAAGAACATGAGCTATTCAGCCGGTTCCAGGTAGAAAATGATACCATCTCATTTTTCAGGAATGAAGCGATAAATAAAAAGAATTGATGAAAGAACAGGATTTTTATACCACTATCGAAAGACCTTCCAATGCCGAATTTAAGGACCGGGGCAGCAAGTTCATTGCATTTGCATTTCCCATTGAAACCGCAGATGACTTTAAACGGGAGCTCCAGAGTTTAAAAAAAGAACATCCCAAAGCTGTACATCATTGCTTTGCTTACCGCATTGGTACCGATGGAAATAATTTCCGTTCATCCGATGATGGTGAGCCCTCCGGATCCGCGGGCAAACCCATACTCGGGCAAATAGACAGTAAGGGAATTACCAATGTGGCAATCATTGTGGTGCGCTATTGGGGCGGCACTTTGCTGGGAGTGCCCGGGTTAATAAATGCCTATAAAACTTCAGCAGCACTGGCTTTGCAGGTTACGCCGGTTGTTGAGCGGCAGATAGAAGTAAATTACGCTATTGAGTTTGATTATACTTTGATGAATGAAGTGATGATGATCATGAAGCAGTTTAACTGCAAGATCATCAGCAATGAAATGCAGCTGTTCTGTATCATAAAAGCCGGGATACCCAGAAACCGGTTGGATGAGGTTTTGTACCGTTTGAAAGACCTTCAAAATGTAAGTGTAAAAAAAATCGGTTAATCAGATAGTAATTTGTAATTTTCTGAAAACTATTTTATGGCTGCCGAAAAAAAATATAAAAGCTTCCGGAGTTTTTATCCATACTATTTAACCGAGCACAGTGACCTTACAAACCGCACATTACATTTTATTGGTACAGCAGGACTGCTGGCCATACTGGTGGCGGCTATTGTTTTACAAAAATGGTGGATGCTGGCTTTGATACCCGTTTGCGGATATGGCTTTGCCTGGGTAGGTCATTTTTTTATTGAGAAAAACAAGCCGGCAACCTTCACTTACCCGCTGTACAGCCTGGGCAGCGATTTTGTGATGTTCTGGCATATACTCACCGGGCAGATCGGCAAAAAAATGGAAGAAGCCAGGAAGACGATCAGTTAACATGAATATAGAAACTATACGAGAATATATTTTAAATAAACCTGCCGTTACAGAGGGGTTTCCTTTTGGAGAAGATACCCTTGTTTTTAAAGTAAATGATAAGATATTCTTCCTGGCGGGATTGGATAACGCTCCTTTGCAGTTTAATGTAAAATGTGATCCCGATAAAGCTATAGAATTGAGAGAAGAATTCCCCGAATCAGTTTTGCCTGGGTACCACATGAATAAAAAACACTGGAATACAATAGTCGTGGATGGGCGCTTATCTGCCAGGCAATTAAAGGAGATGATCGATCATTCATACGACCTGGTTGCAAAAAATAAAAAGAAATAGCTTACTTCTTTTCATATTTCCAGAGCCTGCTTTTTCCTTCGGCCAGCCATTCTACTGTAGTTGCCATTCTTTTGTTCCTGGTGTCTTCGGTTTTTGCTTCGGTGATCCACATCACATATTCTTTTTTGTGAGAATAGGCGAAATTTTCAAATACCTGTTTTGCTTTTTTATTTTTAGCCAATGCTTTTAAAAAATAATCAGGAACGTCCAGTTCTTTTTTTTCTGCCGGCTTTGCTTTGGCAGGAAGCCTGATGCCTTTGTCATTAAGTTGCATGGCTTCTTTTATCCAGTTTGTGATTTTTTTATCAGAAGGCATATCTTTTAAAGAGCTGATCCTGCCCAGGTGTCCCATAGCTGTTTCTGATTTTGCATTTTCGAGCAAGACTTTATCCTTCATCAGCGATGCTTTCCAGAAACCCATTACAGCATGTTGTTTAAAAGATGCCATATGGCAAAGCATTTCGTCCTTGTAATCAAAAAATGGCATTCCCCATTTAATTTTCTCTTCTATATCCGGACAGGTTTTATGAACCAGTTCCCGGATATGATTTAAAATAGGTTTGGCAAAATCGGCCGATTTTGCGATGTAAGCATCGATCTTTTTATCTTTTGTTGCCATAAAAATGAAGTAGAAATTTATTTAAAACTTTCGCTTACTACTAAATCCTTATTTCCCGCTGCATAAACATAAAAACCTTCGCCGCTCTTAACACCTAACCTGCCGGCTAAAACCATATTCGCCAGTAAGGGGCAAGGTGCATATTTGGGATTGCCAAAACCTTCCTGCAATACTTTTAAAATACTCAGGCAAACATCCAGGCCAATAAAATCGGCTAACTGCAATGGGCCCATGGGGTGAGCCATACCCAGTTTCATGACCGTATCAATTTCTTCTACTCCGGCTACACCTTCGTACAAACTATAAATAGCTTCATTGATCATGGGCATTAATATGCGGTTGGCAATAAAGCCCGGGTAATCGTTTACTGTACAAGGAATTTTGCCCAGTTGTTTACTCAGTGCAACAATAGTATCGGTAACTTCTTTTTTTGTAGCATAACCGTTAATGATCTCTACCAGTTTCATCACCGGTACCGGGTTCATGAAATGCATACCAATTACCAGTTCGGGCCTTTTTGTACTGGCTGCAATTTTTGTAATGGAGATAGAAGAAGTATTTGTTGCCAGGATGCAACCAGAAGGTGCATGCAGGTCCATCTGGTGAAATATGCTCAGTTTGAGTTCTACATTTTCGGTAGCAGCTTCAACCACGAGTTGGGCCTCCTTAACACCTTCGGCGATAATGGATGATGTGGATATATTAGCTAGCGTGGCTTTTTTTTGCTCTTCTGTGATGGCTTCTTTGCTAAGTTGCCTGTCGAGGTTTTTGTTGATGGTAACCATCGCTCTTTCCAGCTGTGTTGGATTAACATCTATCAAACTTACTTTAAAGCCGGCCTGTGCAAATACATGCGCAATGCCGTTTCCCATGGTTCCTGCGCCGATGACGCTTACATTCTTTATACTCATTGCTCTCTTTTTAGTTATAAATTATAAATTATGAGTTTTACTTTTTAGCCTTTGTTGTAATGATTACACTTCTGATCATTTTTAAAAGATCGGCTGCTTCTTTTTGAATACTTATAAATTCTTTTTCTTTCAAGTAACCGGATTCATATAATAGTTCAAGTCAGTATAAAGATTCATCGCATGCTTTTTGTGCAATACCAAGCTTATGAATAAAATCTAATCTGCTTTCAGCATTTTGTGCTTCTCTTACTAATGCTCCAACCGCTGTTCCGCTTCGTAACAATTGCTTGGTAATTACAAATTCTTTTTTACTATCAGTTATGTATTGATATAGTTTAATTATTCTTTTAGCAAAAAGAAAACTCTTGTCTTTAATTATACTTTTCTTTTCACTCATAACTCATCAATCATAACTTATAACTAAGTATGCTCAGTAATTTATTTAAACGCATTTATCCCTGTCACATCCATCCCTGTTATCAGCAAATGAATATCATGTGTACCCTCATAGGTGATCACACTCTCCAGGTTCATCATATGGCGCATTACCGGGTATTCGCCGGTAATACCCATTCCGCCAAGCATCTGGCGTGCATCCCTGCAAATATTGGTGGCCGCTTCACAGGCATTGCGCTTGGCCATACTCACCTGTTGCGGTGTAACTTTTCCTTCGTTCATCAACACACCCAAACGCCAGTTTAATAATTGCGCCTTGGTAATTTCGGTAACCATTTCAGCCAGTTTTTTTTGCTGCAGCTGAAAGCCTCCAATGGGTTTGCCAAACTGAATCCTTTCCTTGCTGTAGTTTAAAGCCGTATCATAACAATCCATGGCAGCGCCAATGGCTCCCCAGGCTATGCCATAACGTGCTTTGGTTAAGCATCCCAGCGGACCTTTTAACCCTTTTACGTTTGGTAAAATATTTTCTTTAGGAACTTTTACATTATCAAAGACCAGTTCTCCGGTTGCACTGGCCCGCAGGCTCCATTTACCGTGTGTGGTGGGCGTGCTGAAACCTTCCATGCCTCTTTCAACAATTACACCTCTTATTTCGCCTGCTTCATCTTTTGCCCAAACAACGGCAACCTGCGCAAAGGGTGCATTGCTGATCCACATTTTTGCGCCATTTAAAATAACATGATCGCCGCCATCTTTAATATTGGTAAGCATACCACCCGGGTCACTACCATGATTGGGCTCGGTCAGGCCAAAACAACCCAGCCACTCGCCACTTGCAAGCTTGGGTAAATATTTATTGCGCTGCTCTTCGCTGCCATACTGGTATATAGGAAACATTACCAAACTGCCCTGCACACTGGCAGTTGAGCGTACTCCACTATCACCACGTTCCAGTTCCTGCATCATTAATCCATAGCTGATATAATCTAATCCTCCGCCGCCGTAT
>JBJTMN010000264.1:0-3244 GCA_046070545.1 Ferruginibacter sp. | reverse complement strand
GCAGTTAAGTTTTAAAGGCATTGACCTCACCATAGAGGAGGATGGATCACTTAGCTGGCTGCCCAATTATTTCCTGGCCATGCCCGGTATAAAGTTTATAAAAAAATGAACTACCGGGATCTGTAGCCCGTTTCAATTTTATTTTCCGGTAAACCAAACATTCGCAGGCATTGGTTGTTATATGCAAAAGAATGTACTATGGCTGATTATCTCATCATTGGTGGCTCATCGGGAATTGGTTTAAGCCTTACAAACCTGCTTGCCGCTGAAGGAAACCGTATCTATGCAACGTATAATACACACCCGGTTCAACCTGCAAACAGTTCAATATCCTGGCATCCTTTACATGTACCGGATGAAAATGTAGCATTCGATTTTTTACCTGAGATACTCCATGGTATTGTTTATTGCCCGGGCAGTATTAACCTGCGTCCATTTGATCGTATCAAACCAGCTGATTTCCTGGCCGATTACCATTTAAATGTTGGGGGCGCTGTAAAAACAATACAGGCCGTGTTGCCCCGTTTAAAAAAAGCAACCAACGCAAGCATCACGTTGTTTTCAACCGTAGCGGTGCAAAATGGTTTGCCTTTTCACAGCCAGGTGTCTGCATCCAAAGGTGCAATTGAAGGTTTAACCAGGGCACTGGCTGCCGAGCTGGCGCCCGCCATTCGTGTAAACTGCATTGCCCCTTCTTTAACAGATACGCCCCTTGCTGCAGGCCTGCTGAATACCGACCAAAAAAGAGAAGCCAATGCGCTCAGGCATCCCTTAAAAAAAATAGGCACTGCCGGAGATATCGCCCATATGGCTGCCTTTTTAATATCAGAGAAAGCCGGCTGGATAACCGGCCAGGTGATGCACGTGGATGGAGGAATGAGTGCGATCAAATAAAATTACACAGATGGAAAACGAATTATCCCAAAAAGATATTGACCGCATTGTTGAAATGGCCTGGGAAGACAGAACGCCATTTGAAGCCATTGAATTTCAGTTCAACAAAAACGAAGCAGCAGTGATTGCCATTATGCGCCGGGAATTAAAACGAAGCAGTTTTAACCTTTGGCGTAAAAGGGTTAACAGCGGCATCAGCCTGAAGCATCTGCAAAAAAGAAATGCCGGTATTACCCGTTTTAAATGCAGCCTGCAAAGGACCATCTCTATGAATAAAATAAGTAAGCGATAATTATATACTACTGTTTTGAAGCAAATTAAAAAAGAGCACCTGCCGCAAAAGATCTGCGTTACCTGCAACCGCCCATTTAGCTGGCGAAAGAAGTGGGCAAAGGTTTGGCATGAAGTGAAATACTGCAGTGAAAAATGCAGAAGGCAATGATTATCCGGGTAAGGTTTTAAAATAAGGCAGTATACTTTTATTTTTATATCATGGATACAGATCTTCAGCAGGCAAGCTCCCTTTTACGAAAACATATTGAAGCATTTGTACAATTGCCGGATGATGACTGGGAATTACTGCTACCGCATCTCTCCCTGGATACGCTGAAAAAAAACCAGTTCTTTATACAGGAAGGTAAAAAAGAAAACCGGGTTGGTTATGTAATTGATGGTATGTTGCGGCAATTCTATACCAAAGATGGTGAAGAAAAAACAACTTATTTCTTTTTTGAGAACCACCTGGTGACTTCTTATGTGAGTTGCATCACCGGCAAACCCTCGCTGGTAAGTATTGAAGCCTTAAGTAGAGTCGTTTATCTCTCCTTCCCTTACAAAATATTACAGGAGCTGTATGAACAAAGCATGTCCTGGCAAAAGTTTGGCCGGCTCATTGCCGAATACCTGGGCATCGGCCTGGAAGAAAGAATGGTAAGCCTGTTGCTGCAAAGCCCCGAAGAACGTTATATCGACCTGCTTAACAGCAATAAAAAGAAGATCATTGAACGCATTCCGCAACATTATATCGCCAACTATTTAGGTATTACAGCAGTAAGCATGAGCCGCATCCGCAACAGGATAGTAAAAAATAAATAAGCTATTTCTTTTCCAGGCTTCCCAGGTGCGTATTTTTAAAACTATCGTTGTATTTTAAACCATAGCCCATGATCCTGTCAAAAGAAGCATGTGTAAATAATAATACACCCGCAGCAGTCAACACATCATTACCCAAATAATAACCAGCAAAAGCAATTGCAACAGCAATACCCTTGTGATGAAAAATATTATAGGCAAAAGCGCCTATCCTTGTATTGATCAGGTAGCCCAGCATACCGATATCCGGCGTAAAAAATAAAATGACCCAGGCCCAGACCGGCAGGTTAAGATTGTAAACACCCAGCAGGTAAATACCAAAGGCTGTCATGGCAAGTTCTTCCAGTTTTAATATTGCTTTCATTGTTTTTAATTTTTCACAAAGCTATACCCGGTACAATGGCGGCACGTTAACATAAGATAATAAAACATCCGCTGACGATTGCGGCGCATAAAATACCTGAACGACAGGAGCCGGTATCTGTTCATTTTTGGTTTTACCCCATTTCCCCGTAAATTGTGCTACTAAAATAAAAGTTATGAAATTGAAGTTATTTTCAGCTGTGTCTTTACTTGCAGCTGTATTCCTGTCATCCTGCGCAGGAGACGATAATAAAGAATACGTTGATAAGTCGATCATACCAACGGCAGAAGAAAAAGCCGCCGCACAAAAAGCTGCACCGGCCAACAATACAATGCCGGTAAACGTACAACCACAGCCTTTGCCCGGGGCTGCTCCTGTTATGGTTACCAATCCCCAGCAGATCATGGCCGGCCAGCAAAGTAATGTGGTAATGACCCCGGTACAAACCCAGGTACAGCCTACTGCGCCTGGCATGAACCCTCCGCACGGACAACCGGGCCACCGTTGCGATATTGCCGTAGGCGCTCCTTTGAACAGTAAGCCTGCTACACCTGCTGCCACCACTGCAAATGCACAGCCCCAGGTTACTATGACCGAAGTTCCCACGAAAGTAAAAACGCTACCAGGTATGAATCCGCCACACGGAGAGCCAGGCCACCGCTGCGATATTGCAGTTGGCGCACCGTTAAACAGCAAGCCTGCTGCCACTACTGTTACTACTGCAACTACTCCGGCATCTATTGCACCGCCACCTTTGCTTACCGCACCTAAAACAGATAGTGCTAAAAATTAAGTAAGAACCGTTTATTTAAATAATGCAAAGCCCCCCGAAAAAATCGGGGGGCTTTTTTACTCATAATACCAAACACAAACAAACTTAAATGCCGGTTCTGC
>JBJTMN010000263.1:0-9371 GCA_046070545.1 Ferruginibacter sp. | reverse complement strand
CTTAAACCTGGTTCCTTCAGTTCGGCCAATAATGTTTCAGCGCTTTGTGAGAGGGCGGTAGATAGTAGCTTATAATATTCATTTACGTGGGTGAATGCCTCTGTTAAAACGGGGGTGCCGTATGAATGGACCTGGTAGCTGTCAGCTAATTTTGAATTTTTACTTTTGACTTCTTCAATATGATCTGCAGCAGTACCTGAATAATTCTTTCCTCCAAAATTAAAAGCGCTGTTCTCATGGCAACGGCCCAGGCAACACATTTCACCGATCTCATCCGTATTAAACTGACCCTTTAATTTCTCTCTCAATACATCCTGTGTACCAGCGGTCATACAGGCGCTGCCATTGCATACAAATACTTTCTTACCCTTATTTTCTTCTTTTAAAAAATCATAAAAACTGGCGGTGCCAAACACATTTGCCTTGCCCATTAAAAATTCATCCGCAAGCGCTTCCATCTTTTCTACGGATGGTGCACCTGTATCAGCCGCAGCTACACCCAGTGCTTCAAAAAGATTGTTCTTCAATCCCTTTCTGCCGGATAATTCTCCCAGGTTCTTAGACATACCGATAGTTTACAGCAATTTAATTATTATATCGCTAAATCCGTATAGTTTTTGGGTAAAACAAAAAAACTTCCTGGAAGAAGGTTTTAAATGCGGGTAAGTACTTACTTACTTCTCACGATACTGATGAACCACTGGTTTTCACAGGATAAGGTGGTTTATTTTGTTGGATATTGGAATTCTATAACAACACAAAAATACAGTGTTGATTTATGATAATTTGTAATGAGATCTTTGAAGTTTTTGTAGTTTTTTTACGATTGGGTGTACAAAAAACAGGAAGGCAGCTAATATATATGGGCGGTTGTTGAATGGTAAACAGGATCAGCAGCTGATCAGTTAAACAGGTATGGTAAAATAAAAACAAGCTCCTTTCCCAATATCTGATCTTACTTCAATGGTACCCCCCATCTGTTGTACCAGCCTTTTTACTGTTGCCAGGCCAATGCCATTCCCTCTTTTTCCATACCTGTCTTCCGGAGCAAATACTTCAAATAAGGTAAATACATTTTCCAGGTTTTCCTGCGGAATGCCGGGACCATTGTCCTGCAGGTAGAACTCATACCGGGAAGCAGTTTCAGTAATTCCAATCCCGATCATTGTTTGTTCTTTATTATTGTATTTTACTGCATTTGATAACAGGTTTGATAAGATCTGGCTTAAAGCTGTTTTGTTGATAGTTAAGTGGGCGACATTGCTGTGTATTTGTATCGTAACCTCCGGCCTGTTATAAAACATGGCAGCAATTTCCTTTTTTAAATCTGCTATTTCAATGACCTGTTTTTTTTCCTGTAATATTTTGTCGCACCTGCTGTAATCAAGCAAGCCATCGATCAGTGAGACCAGGTTACCAGCTGAACTGACGATGATATCCATGATCTCTGCTCCCCTTTCATCCAGTTTATTCCCAAACAGTTTCAGGAATAAACGCGCCATGTTGTTTATATTAACTCCCGGGGTCTTCAGGTCGTGTGCAGCCACAAAGGCAAAATGTTCCAGGTCTTCATTACGCTGTTTCAGCATGCGCATATTCTCTTCATGTTCTATCCTGATCCTCCTAAGTTCCAGTAAATGCATGACCTGCTTTGACACTGCCTGCAGGGCTGTTACCTGCTGCGCTGTAAGGGTACGTGGTTTATGATCTATTACACACAAGGAGCCCAGGGCAAATCCCTCTTCATTTACCAATGGTACACCGGCATAAAAGATCACATGGGGTTCACCGGTTACGATCGGATTGTCCCTGAACCTTTCATCGATCCTGGTATCAGCTACAGTAAACAAGTTTACAGGATCATTGATGGCATGTGCGCAAAAAGAAAATTCCCTCGATAGTTCAATGGCCTGTGTACCGTAGCTGGATTTTAACCATTGCCGATTAACATCCACGAGGGAAACCTGTGATATAGGGGTATTGCAAATGGACGCAGCAATGGCTGTAAGATTATCATAATCTTGTTCAGGAAGCGTATCCAGTATAGAATACGATCTCAGGCTTTCAACCCTGTCCTTTTCATTGCTAAGAATGGAAGCTCGGGTCATAAACAGGTTTTACTTTTTTGATTCAACAGATCCGTTTGTAAAAACCCGGGTGCGGAAGATTGAGCGGGGATATTTCAATGCCTGAATATAAATATACAAACTTATTTCGATATAAAAAATATAATATTCAATACCGGGATGGTTGATTTTTACCGGCAGTAATGAAAATGTATACTAAGTGGCAGTTACTGAAATCACTCCATTTCCTGTTCATAGAATTGCCAGCCTTTAAAGGCTGGCAATTCTATTCTTATTGTCTGTGAAGTAGTTTTCTACAAAGCTTTCCCCTGCAGTAGTTTATCAACTGCTGCCTGTATCACTTTTTTTATCTCGGGACTGGGAGCATCGGTAAGTGCTTTGTTACCATATTCCAGTGCCTTTTTCAGATCGCCCTTTGCGGAGTAACCACGCATTAATCCTGCAGCTGTTGGCCATGCACCGTTGAATTTTTTGTAGTTCATTTCAAATATTTCCATGGCTTCGTTAACCTTATTTTCCCCGAGTAACTGGCGGCCATAATTATGCAGTTCATTTACGGTTGCTTTTTCCAGTGCAGCTTTCATTATTTTATCAGCTTCTTCTTTTTTATTGAGTTTATTCAGCAGGCCGGCTTTAACTGACAGATTCTTAAAATTATTGGCACCGCCCAGGCTTGGGTCCACTGCCGAGTTGATCCACGACAATGCTTCTTCGGTATTTACATTGTTCTGTAAGCACCAGGTTGCTGCCGATTCCAGGCTTGGCGGATCGAAACCCGCAGCACCACTCATTTGTGAACGTATATAGGCAAGCATGGTAGCAGTCAGGTCAACTTCTACCTTAAAGGGTATGCGCCAGTGCTCCCATTCCAGGGCCAGTTCTATGGAGTTGTTGGTTTGTTTGGAAAAAGTATAGTCAAGGCGCTCTTTACTTTCCCTGATGTCTTTTTGCTGGTAAGCAGCCACCCGCATTACATCCAGCTGGCTGTTATAAAAATAACTGCCCCATTCGGCTGTGTTTGTATTAAAAATGAGCACACAGGAATCGGGATATACAGCTATAAAGAATGCATACTTCCCGGCTGCAAGCCGTTTGCCATTGATGTTTACATCGGTTGAAAAGGAAATAGTGGTACACTCATCGGCACCTGCTCTCCAGGGCGATGCACTGCTGGAACCAAAGCCCAGTACTTTAAAATCGTACCAGGTAATATCGGTTCCCCAAATTTTTCCTTCACGGCCTTTAACGCCGGGCGCATTCCAGGCAATATCGATGCTGGTTGCACCGAGCAGCCTGCCTGTTTTGCATTTGTAATTGGTGTTACCATCGGGCAAACGCAGCATTTGTGCATACAGGTTTGTGTTGAATGCCAGTAACAATAGCATGATGATTGAAGTAAGAATGATATTTTTTTTCATGACAGCAGTTTTAATGAATGACAGTATTACTTGTTAAATGTATATTGCTTTGCCGGCATTCCTTTTCCGTTCATATAATTGATGATCCCGTCAGCGTTTCCGATTTCAACCTATATTTGAACCTTACTTCAGGGAATCTTTATGTTTACAAAAAGAGATGTTGCGGATTATTACAATATTACCCAGCTGCACTATGAAAACTGGTGGGGACTTAAAAAGAATTACTCGCTGCATTACGGTATCTGGGAAGCAGGAATAAAGAATGCCGGCGAAGCCATTGCCAATACCAACCGGATCATGATGGAACTGGCCGGCATTACAGAAAAAGATACCATACTGGACGCCGGTTGTGGTGTGGGCGGAGCCGCTGTTTATATCAGCAGCCATAAAAATGCCCGTGTAACCGGCATTACGCTCAGTGAAAAACAACTTGCTTTTGCAAACCAGCTGGCAAAAGAAAAGAATGTTTCAGGTAAGGTCTCTTTTCATATCATGGATTATACGCAAACTGATTTTGCGGATGAAAGTTTTGATGTGGTCTGGGCCTGTGAGAGCATGACACATGCGGCCGACAAGGAAGCTTTTATTACAGAAGCATACCGTGTTTTAAAGAAAGGTGGCAGGCTGATCGTATGCGATTTTTTTCTGAGAGCGGATGACCAGCAGGATAAACGATCCTGGATAAAAAAATGGATGCATACCTGGTTCGTGGATGAACTTGTATCCTGTTCACTTTTTACTGAACAGCTTGGCAGGCAAGGGTTCCATGTAAAACAGGAACTTGATTATACCAGCGGGATATTTAAAACTGCAAAGAAGCTTTATTATGCATCGTTGTTAGGAGCCATACCGGCCGTACTTTACAATTTGTTCAATCCTTCCGTCTCCAAATACTCAAAGAATCATTACAAATGCGGCTACTACCAGTATAAGGCATTAAAGGCTGATCTGTGGCGCTATAAACTGGTGCTTGCAGAAAAATAAGCAGGCATGCAAAAAACTGCTCTGTTGAACAGGTTCCTAATCTCTGCCATTGATCATATCTGTGAAAGCACAGGTCATTATGCTGCACTGGTATGTACACCATAATGACCTGTACTGCTTTATATTTTATTACAGCTTAATAACACTGTTTGTACCGCCGTATTCATTGGCCAGTTCCTCATCTGCTTCCGTATCATTAACCCAGTCGGTCTTGTTCACTAAATATTTAAATTCATGCCGGGTATCCTTCGGTAAGGATACTTCAGTAGAAAAAGTGCCGTCTTTTTTCTTTTTAAGGATAATTGAATTCTCCCAATCGCTGTTAAGCCCTAAAACCTCTACTGTATCTGCATTTTCGGGTGCAAAGCTAAATTTAACCTTACAGTAATCTTTTGTTTTAAAATACGTTTTCTGGATCATTTTTGTTTTTGTTTGGTTATAAAACAGTGATTCCGGTAAGTTCATTACCGGTTCATACAGCAAATAAATCGTTTATGGAAAAGCTTTAGCGTATCGCTTCTGCTACTGTTAATACGGATTTTGTAAAAAGGTAACCCATATGATGGATCATACGGTTCAGCTGCTGTGTAATCAGGCGGCAACCCGTTGCAGGATAATTTTACACGGTATGGAAGAGGTTACTTTTACCAGGTGTTTTTTATGAAGCGGTATGGCAAAATAGTCGCCGGGACCCAGTTGATTCACTTCGCCTTCCACAATAATATCACAGGTACCTTCTACGATCAAAAATCTTTCATGTTCATGATCATGTACTTCATGGGGTGCATAGTCCTTCAGCCATACAATGGCGGTAGTGGCTTCGGCAGTATGTCCTATGATCTTTGCAAAAACGTCTGATGTACCCGGTGAAACCATATCCGGCCTGTTTAGCCATTGGCTGAAATCTGCTATGCCTGTATTGTGCGAAAGCATGGGTGGTACAGCAGGTACCTCACCGTTCTTTAATCTTTCTGTATAGTCGATAGTAGCCAGCAGGAATGGCTTGATGACCGGGCTGGGTTCCAGTTTATTTGCATCGGCATATGCTTCCACGGATGCCCGTATCTCTTCAATTTCCTGCTTTATTTCAACATACTCCTGTGCCAGCTTTTCAACTGCCCTGCATTCTTCCGCAGTGGCAATACCCAAAACATACAGTTCCAGTATACCGGTTTCAATATATTCATGAACACTAAACATCTGCCTTTCCCATACTTTTTAAATAAATAGATCTGAATGCGCAAAAATAAAACATTTACCAGGCATGCACTGTATTATTTAAGCTGATCAGATTCCGGATATAAGAAAGAGCAGCCAAGCAGGCTACCCTTTCTACCAAAATTAACGACATAAAAATTTGTACATCTTATTTCTTCGGCATCAAAACAGCATCAATTACATACGTAACTCCATTGCTTGAAATGACATCGGGAATAGTAATATTTGCCACTGCGCCTTTGGCATCGGTAACTGTCCATTTGCTGTCTTTATAGCCAATGGTCAGTTCTTCTCCCTGCACAGTTTTAACTTTCTGGCCATCCTTCAGATCTGAAGATTTGAAAGCGCCGGCTACCACATGATAGGTAAGTATGCCGGCAAGCTTTGCTTTATTCTCTGGCTTCAGTAAATTATCAACTGTACCGGCAGGCAATTTTGCAAATGCCTCGTTGGTTGGTGCAAATACGGTAAACGGGCCTGCGCCTTTTAAAGTTTCAACCAGCGATGCAGCTTTTACTGCAGCTACCAGGGTGGTGTGATCGGCAGAGCCTGCAGCATTGTCTACAATATCCTTTGATGGAACCATGTTGGCACCGCCCACCATTACGCCTTTTTCTTCCATAGGTTTCATTGGCTCTTCCTTTACAGCAGCAGTAGTATCTGCTTTTGGCTCTTCTGTTTTGCTGTTATTGCATGCCACAAATGTTACTGTTGTTAAGGCTCCGGCTACCAACAGCATAAAAAGATTCTTTTTCATAAAAAGTTATTTTTTAAGTTAAATATGCTGTAGATACGGAGTAATCGGGTATGTGGATTGCTAAACAGAATTTTTTTTGAGGAAAGTTGGTATTGGTATATAATAAATGCTGCCTGTAAAAGCAGCATGATAAAGAAAGCAATGATTCATATTTTACCGTAATTATGGCAGCAGATCAGTTTTCAATAATGGTGGGTGTCCCACCTGCCATCCAGGTTGCAAAGGTTTCAGATATCTTCCAGGTATTACCGGCATAGTTCTTTGGGCGGGCTGCTACATATTTTAAAAATAATTCCAGTTCACTGCGTTTTACCGCCTGCATAGACTCAAATATTTTTTTACCCTTGTACATGCCATCCGTTACAAGCTGGTTCTGTTCGGGCATCTGCTGCAACATGGCGCCGCCTGTGAACTGTATATCACGCACCATGGAATCCAGTATATTCAATTCATCCTTTTTACTGTTCGTGAAGATATCATTGCGGTTCAAAAAACTTTGTCCATATACATTGGTAAACTCAATAGCATGGTTCATTACATTCAGCAATAAACCGTCATATACATAAGGAACTTTAAGTTTTAAATAGACCAGGTCGCCTTCAGTCGCCTGCTGATCTTTTTGGAGATGTATACCAAAATAATAGTAATCTCCTTTTATAAGATTGCATCTTCCCCAGCCTATCATGGCAGTATCCGGTTTTATTCCATTCTTGTAGCTATGGTAAAGTACACCCAGTTGTTTTTCTCTGATGGGTACAGGAAAGGAAGCAGGCTTATACACCTGTACTGCAGATGAAGAATCACCCAGCGGCATAATATAATCTGTGATTATAAAAGCAATGATTTTTTCCGCAGAATCCTTCTGGGCTGCAAGCTTGTTATAACCTAAAGAAAGAAGCAGGAAAAAAGCCAGGACACGCATGCGTTTGATTTTAGATTTTACAGGGCATTGATCTTGGCCAACAGTTTTTCTGCCAGCTTATCATCCAGTGGTTTTAATTCGTTGTACATAGCGGTGGCATTGGTCTTATCTCCCTGCTTGATATAGATCAGCCCGCTGTAATACCGGCAAAGCTTATTTTTATTATCCTGCGCCAGGCCGGCCTTCAGGGTATTTAAGCCTTCGGGGTATTTACCGGTCATATACTGCGCATATCCCAGTTCAACATAACCGGCGGCAAAGGTTCTGTCCAGTTCAATTGATTTTATAAGCATTGGGATTGCCTGCTCAAAGTTGTTCTTTTCGTTATAACACCAGCCAAGTCCATAATGAGAGCCCGAACTTTTGGGGTTATTTTCTATTGCTTTTAAATAACTGCTGATGGCATCATCCACTTTTGCAGGTTTGTAATTCAAACGGTAAACATCCCCCATACCCTTATAGGCCGTACCATTGGCACTGTTTAGTTTAAGAGCACTTTTATAGGCATTGATGGCTTCATCGTTATTTTTCAGTTTGTAGTAAGCAAATCCGGTCTCATTCCAGGCCTCAACGGTTTCTTTTATTACTGAAGCCTTATTCAGCCATTCCAGGGCCAAACTGTATTGTTCCATCCCGTTATATAGATAACCCAGATTATAGCATGCATCATAATTCTCCTTATCATTATCATTACATTTTTTATAGGCAGTAATAGCATCTGCTTTTTTACCCATGTTCTGGTATACATCACCCAGCTGTTTATATGCCAGCGAATAGGTTGGCTTGATTGCTATGGCTTTATTGAGGCAGCTGAGGGCCTCTTCATTCTTTGAAGTTTTTTTGTAGGCAAAGCCCAGTTCCTGCCAGGCCTGGTGATCAGTGCTTTTAAGGGCCACGGCCTTTTTAAGCCTGTCTATTGCATTGCTGAATTTATCCAGGTCGTTATAACACCAGCCAGCCATATAAAAGGCTGTTTCGTTTTTAGGATCAATGGCAGCAGCTTTATCATAAGCAACCGCTGCTTCCTCGTAACTTTTATCTTTAAACAATTGCTCTGCTTTATCAAACCATTGCCTGGAAGTGATTTGAGCAAATGAGACCGTTGTACAAACACAGTATACAAGGGCTATGATCGCTTTTTTATATTGATATAACATGATATTTTTTTATAAAAGTAATCAGATCTGCAGGTATATACAATACCCATCATTGGGTATTTAAAAGGAAATGCTGAAACCCCATTTAAAAGCCAGGTTATCGGCAGTTTTTGGCAGGCTGTAATACCCATAGCGGTAAAAAACACCGCCCCCGATACCAATATAGGCAAAGGAGAACAGGCTGCGGCGGTACAGGTTTTTGATCATCAGTCCCGATTCATATAAACCTTTTTCGGGCACTTTATAAGCAAGCAGTTTATGTGAGGGCGCATTGTGCAGGGTTCCGTAACTGATGTTTTGCACCAGGTATATTTCGGGCCTGAATGAAACATTTTTGGGTTTAAAGAGGAGGTTACCAAAATTATGTTCAATAAATACATTGACAGAACTGCCTGCAACAAATTCATACAAGCCCGCAGTTTGAAAATGGCCCGGAACATACAAACTGATCTTTCCAGACCTGGTTGCCCTGGTATTGAAAAGATAGGCATAAGGTACATCACCCCAAACCTGCCCCCCTTCTAAACGAATGGATGTGGTGCCCAGTCTTTTTAACCGGATACTATGACTGAAACGCAGGGCTAAACGGGTATAATCCAGCTGGCCATTCAACACATTTTTTAAACCTTTTGATAATTGTAGCAGCAATTCGGTAGTTGCAGGTTTGGTTCGCAGCTTTGCCCTTCCCATCCTGGTAAAACTTTCGCCTTTGGTAAACCTGAGGCCAATACCCAGTTCTGTATTGCTGTAATGACGCAGATCGCTGCCATTACTTTCAAATTCATATGCATATTCCGCTGGGTTCCTTTTTTCATTCATCAGCCAGAT
>JBJTMN010000262.1:0-4762 GCA_046070545.1 Ferruginibacter sp. | reverse complement strand
GTTGTTCTTCCAAATGTGGTGTTATGATTATCGTGATCGATAGCAGGCGCAAGATGGTAGCCTTTTGCCAGCAATTTTTGATAGTACCACAAATAGCTCATAGAAGAACAACCTACTCACGTTCGGCAGTTGTTGCACCTGCATTATCAAAGACAGACATCATCAGCGGCTTCCGCAATATGCATGTATATGCTACACAGGATTGCGATACCAAAGTAGATTTTACGGTTAATACAAAAATTATGGGCAGTAACCTGGTTGCTGCCGGCGCACCGGTAATTGCTGTTAACCTTACGGATGTTTCCAGTTCAACTGCCGGTGCCATCATTAAAGTAATGTTTGGGATACCCGGCAGTAACGTAAATGCAACAGAAATATATTCGGCTACAGGAAGTAGTTTGCAATATGTAGATAATAATTTAGCGAACCTGGCTACCGGTTATTATTATATTGATATCACCAATGGCAGCAGCAGGATCGTTACAGCTCCTGTATGGTATACCCGATCAGATCTGGGTGCATTGCCTGTAAGCCTTAGTTCATTTACTGCACAAAAGCAGGGTAAGGTTGTAAAGTTAAGCTGGAGTACTGAGCAGGAATTGAACAGCAGCCATTTTATCATTGAAAGATCGGCCGATGGCAGAACCTGGCAATCCATAGCCAGCATGGCAGCTGCAGGCAGCAGCAGCAATCACCTGGAATATACTGCCTGGGATAATTTACCATTGAACGGTACCAGCTACTACCGCATTAAACAGTTTGATAAGGATGGAAGAGTACAGGTGTCTGTTGTAAGGCCTGTTAATTTCAATGCAGGATATTCAATCACCATTGCTCCAAATCCAGCCACAGACCTGATCAAAATAACCATGGATAGAATAAGCAATACTGTTTCAACTATTCAGCTTTTCAATGCGGAAGGCAACCTCGTTTTTAAAGAAGAAACAAATCTATCGAAGATCAACATAAACACATCTGCATTTGCAAGAGGTATGTATTTTATTAAGATCAGCAATGCGGGAGAGGTTGCAACGCAAAAATTATTGCTGCAATAAAAAGAAATTATTGCATTTTACATCCTCTGCTTCTTTACGCCTTTGCGTGAAAACTAATTCGTGCTGTCAATTCGTGTAATCAATCCATAGCAAAGTCGTAGGGCTATTTCACGATCTCAACATCCGTTTCTGTCAGCAATGGCAGATTCTTAAACCGCAGCACAATATTGGCAGTAGTAACAACATCCTTCTGGCAATAGGTAACAATACGTTCCAGGTTTTTCTCTTTCCAGTACACATCGCCCACCATGCTGCCGTCAATATCATCTTTGGGCGATGGCACATTTAATGCAGCTGCCAGTAATTTAAGAGATGTATAATGTTTGTAGTCTCCAAAGCGCCAGTACTGGAAAGTGTCTATCATATTGGTTTCCCAGGGTTTCATATTCTGAAAGTCGAGGAAAGCAGGCAGGGCCAAACCGTTGATCAATAATCGGCGGCAGATAAAAGGAATATCAAACTCTTTGATGTTGTGGCCGGTAAAGCTCCATTTGTTATTATTTGATTCCATCTTTTGCAATGCAGCAATAAAATCCTGCAGCAATATCTTTTCATCATCCCCATAAAATGATTTTACCCGCAGGTGAATGTCTTTACCATCTCTTTTAAAATACCCTACACTAATACAAACCACTTTGGAGAACTCGGCCATTACGCCGGCACGCTGCGGATAAAATTCTTCGGCTGTAACATGTTCAGGTAATTGTCTTTGTACTTTCTCTTCCCAAAGCTGCTTCCAGTTTTCGCTCAGTCCACCAAAAGCTGGATGTTCCGATACAGTTTCTATATCGATCAGTAACAGGTTTTCTAATCGTATGTTTTGCATAGCGCATGATTAAGAAACTAAAATACAAAGGGATTTCTAAAAATGCAAGAGTCTGCGAATGCCGATGCTGGAAGCTGGTCACTTGGTACCGGATGAGGGGCTCGCGGTATATAACGCTATTCAAATGTAAAGACTGCCATCAGGCATTCAGTATCTGGTATCCGTTCTTAAAACGTCACCCCCACAAAAACCTGTATACTCTGACTTCTCCACTTCTGCTGGTTATCGATGGCATTCAGTTCCGTTAAACCTAATTTATACCTGGCACCCAGGTTCACAAATGGCAACTGTATAAATAATCCGCCAATGGCCGACCATTCGCCATTTTTATAAATATTGGCGTTTGTTTTTAAACTGTCTACCGTTTGTTTCAGCAGGCCTCCGTAAGCAGGGCCGACCTGCAGTTTTACCCTTTTGCTTTCACCAACATTGATATTTAACAGCAAGGGTACTTCCAGGAAATTAAGTTTTGATTTCTTCTGGCTGCCTCCTAAAAAAAGGTCATAGTAAATATCATTGGCATCATTGCTGAATTCTGATGAGCTTTGTACAAAATTCACTTCAGGCTGCAAACCAAATCGATCACTGAAATTGAACTGTAAAAAAATACCCGCCTGGAAATTAAAGTTGAATCCTTCTTTGTAAGATTTACCGGTTATCTTGTTGATATTGGCGCCCCCTTTAGCCCCGATACGGAAAAAATTTTCGTGATCGCCATCCGGTTTATTACGCTGGGCAAAAGCCGGTAAAGAAATAATGAGCAGTATTGCCGGAATGAGTTTTTTCATGCGTCTGTTTTTATGAAGATATTTATCCGTATCCAAGATTATGCCAAACAAAAGCCCCATCCTTTTCGCAAAAGATGCTATGCTGTTTCCTGTAGCTATTTTTCCTATCTGCCCCAATGCCCTGCTTCCCAAACCCAACCCCTTCTTGTGTGTTTCCACCTTCCTTCAATCCAACGGTGGGCCTTGTTTTTGGGCGAAATCCAATACCCGCTTTGATACTCGTATTTCCCGTCCTTTTTAATATACTGCGGCCCCTTCCATACAAAGGAAGGATCAGGCGATTTGGGCCTGTCGTAAACCGGGTCAGGCGGTTTTTCTGAATATACTACACGACCTGAGCCACAACTGCACAGCAAAACAAGTGCAGTTACAAGGCATACTGCAATATTTTTTTTCATAAAATTCGTTTTCAGAAGTTGTCATAAAAAGCATGCCATTTTTTGATCAGGACGTCGGATTATAAGTAGAAATATAGTTTTTACTGCTGCTGGTTAGCCGGTAACCACATGGAGGAATTGTATAAAGCACATAAAGCAACGGAACAAAATATACATACAAAAAGCCCCATCCTTTTCAGAATGGGGCCTGCCTGAATATCTGCTAAGAGCTTACTCTTCGCTCACTTTCATCTTTCCTTTTGCTTTAGCTATCACTTCTTCTGCAATATTATTAGGTGCAGGAGAGTAATGGCTGAACTCCATGGTAGAAGTAGCACGACCTGAAGATAATGAACGCAGCTGCGTAACATAACCAAACATTTCGCTTAATGGCACTTTGGCTTTAATAACCTGTACACCATGTTTGCTATCCATACCTTCCAGCATACCACGACGACGGTTCAGGTCACCTGTAACGTCACCCATGTACTGGTCAGGAGTTAATACTTCCACTTTCATGATCGGTTCCAGTAAAACAGGTTTTGCTTTACGGCCGGCTTCACGGTATCCTTGTTTGGCACAAAGTTCGAATGACATTGCATCAGAATCCACCTGGTGGAAACTACCATCCGTTACACTCACTTTCATGCTTTCCATCGGATAACCTGCCAATACACCCGTGGTCATTGCAGATTCAAAACCTTTCTGAATGGCAGGTACAAATTCCTTTGGAATGCTACCACCAAACAGTTTATTTTCGAACTGGAAGTTTGATTTACCTTCTTTCAAAAACTCTTCATCAGCAGGTCCGATAGAGAAAATGATATCGGCAAATTTACCACGACCACCGGTTTGCTTTTTCAAAGTTTCCCTGTGCTCAACCGTTGTATGGAATGCTTCTTTATAAGCAACCTGCGGAGCACCCTGGTTAATTTCTACTTTAAACTCACGACGCATACGGTCAACAATGATCTCCAGGTGCAACTCACCCATACCACTCAAAATGGTCTGGCCGGTCTCTTCGTCAGTCTTAACACGTAACGTAGGATCTTCCTCTACCAGTTTGGCAATCGCCATTCCCATCTTATCAACGTCGGCCTGTGTTTTTGGTTCAACCGCAACAGAGATAACCGGTTCAGGGAAGGTCATCGCTTCCAGTACGATCGGGTTGTCTTCGTTACAAAGTGTATCACCTGTTTTAATATCCTTAAAACCTACAGCAGCACCAATATCACCGGCTTCAATAAAATCAACCGGGTTCTGCTTGTTGGCATGCATCTGCATGATACGGCTGATACGTTCTTTCTTACCTGTACGGGTATTCAGAACATAAGAACCGGATTCCAAACGGCCGCTATAGGCCCGGAAGAAAGCCAGACGACCCACAAAAGGATCGGTCATGATCTTAAATGCCAGAGCACTGAATGGTTCTTTTGGATCTGCATGACGCAGTAATTCTTCACCGTTATCCGGATTGGTTCCTTTAACGGCTTCAATATCCAGCGGACCAGGTAAGTAGCGAACGATAGCATCCAATGCAGTTTGTACACCTTTATTCTTGAAAGATGAACCACACATCATCGGGATGATAGAGATATCGATGGTTGCTTTACGGATGGCTTCATGAATTTCAGCTTCAGTGATCGTATTAGGATCATCAAAGAATTTTTCCAGTAGTTTATCATCATAATCGGCAACAGCTTCAATCAAATGTTG
>JBJTMN010000261.1:0-5095 GCA_046070545.1 Ferruginibacter sp. | reverse complement strand
AAAGTGTGTATGCGAAGTGTTTTTATTACGAATTATTAAACCGAGGTTTAAGTTTTGAGAAAGAAAAATTGGTGCCAATAATATACAATGAATTAAAAATTGATGATGGGCTCAGGTTGGATTGTTTAGTTGAACAGCTTGTAATTATTGAATTTAAAGCACAGGAAAACTATCATCCTGTTTGGGAAGCTCAACTTATTAGCTATTTAAAACTAACTAATAAGCGTTTAGGATTTTTAATAAACTTTCATGTCCCTTTAATGAAAGATGGAATAAAAAGAATAATCATATAAAACTTAGTACCACTTTGTGCCTTTGTGGCTTTGTGGTTCAAATTCAGCATGAGTACAATTAAACCATACTTAAGATTAAGCGGCCTGGAGCCACTGATCGTTCGCCCGGAAACAAATTTTATTAATGTTGGTGAACGTACCAATGTTACCGGCAGCAAAATGTTTGCACGCCTGATACGTGAAGGCCAGTATGAAGCTGCCCTGGCAGTTGCACGCCAGCAGGTTGAAAACGGTGCCCAGGTAATTGATGTGAACATGGATGATGCATTACTGGATGGTGTGCAGGCCATGACCACCTTCCTCAACCTGGTGCAGGCCGAACCAGACATTGCAAAGATTCCCATCATGATCGATTCATCCAAGTTTGAGATCATTGAAGCCGGCTTAAAATGCGTACAGGGGAAATGCATTGTGAATTCTATTTCGATGAAAGAAGGCGAAGCCAAATTTATTGAGCAGGCCTTCATCTGCAAAAGCTATGGCGCATCTGTAATTGTAATGGCTTTTGATGAAGTGGGACAGGCAGATACCAAAGACAGAAAAGTGGAAATATGCAAACGTGCTTATAAAATATTAACAGAACAGGTGGGTTATGCTCCGCAGGATATCATTTTCGATCCAAACATATTTGCAATTGCAACCGGTATTGAAGAACACAACAATTACGCTGTAGATTTTATTGAAGCCACCCGTGAAATAAAGCAAGCGATGCCGCTCACCAAAGTAAGTGGTGGTGTCAGTAACGTTTCCTTTTCATTCCGTGGCAATGAGCATGTGCGGGAAGCTATTCACAGTGTTTTCCTTTTTCATGCCATTAAAGCCGGCATGGATATGGGCATTGTAAATGCAGGCCAGCTGGTGGTTTATGATGAAATAGAACCTGAACTGCGTGCACTTTGTGAAGATGTTGTGCTAAACAGGAACAACGATAATAATGAAGCCACCGAAAAAATGATCGCCTTTGCCGAAACAGTTAAAGCAAAAGGCAAAGAAGTGGTAAAAGATGAAAGCTGGAGAAAAGAAGCAGTTGAAAAACGCCTGTCGCATGCACTTGTAAACGGAATTACTGATTATATTGATGCAGATACAGAAGAAGCCCGTCTTAAATATCCGAAGCCGTTAGATGTAATTGAAGGCCCACTGATGGATGGAATGAATATCGTTGGTGATCTTTTCGGCTCAGGTAAAATGTTCCTGCCACAGGTTGTAAAAAGCGCCCGGGTTATGAAGAAGGCTGTAGCAGTTTTAACACCATACATCGAACAGGAAAAAGAAGACCGTAAAAATGCCCACCTTGCAGCAGGTACGGTAAATGAAGAAACAGCCGGCGCTGCTAAAATATTATTAGCTACCGTAAAAGGAGATGTTCACGATATTGGTAAAAATATAGTGGGTGTTGTTTTGGGTTGCAATGGGTATGATATTATTGACCTGGGTGTAATGGTGCCAACGGATAAAATTCTGGAAACTGCCGTAAAAGAAAAAGTGGATATTATCGGGCTGAGTGGCTTAATTACACCGTCATTAGATGAAATGGTTCATGTGGCACATGAAATGAAACGCAGGGGCATCACCATTCCGCTGATGATCGGCGGCGCCACTACTTCCCGCATGCACACAGCGGTAAAAATTGCACCACAGTATGATGAAGGAGTGGTACACGTGCTGGATGCCAGCCGCAGTGTTACCGTAGCCGGTAGCCTGTTAAGCAAAGAACAAAAACCTGCTTTTTTACAAAGCCTGAAAGCCGAGTACGATAAACTGGTAGTTGACTTTGGTAATAAAAAATCTACCAAGCAATATCTGAGGTTTGAGGAAGCCCAAAAGAACGGTGCTGTAATTGACTGGACAAACTACAAACCCGTTATCCCCGCATTTACCGGTACTAAAATTTTAGATAATTATTCTTTGGCAGAAATTGCTGAATATATCGACTGGCAGCCATTCTTCATACCTGGGAAATGCACGGAAAATTTCCGGCAATACTTACTGATAGTGTAATAGGTGCGGAAGCAACCAACCTTTACAACGACGCAAAAAAATTATTGCAGCAGATCATTGATGAAAAGTGGCTTACTGCGAAGGGCGTTGTTGGTTTTTGGCCGGCCAATAAAGTTGATCACGATACCATTGATGTAGACAATGAATCAGCAATAACCAAATTGCAGTTTCTGCGCCAGCAAATTAAGAAAGCCGAAGGCCAACCCAATTTATCATTGGCCGATTTCATTGCGCCTGCTGAACAAAATTACCAGGATCATATCGGTGCATTCAGCGTAACTATCCAGGGTATTGAAAAACATATCAAAAAATTTGAAGCCGGTCATGATGATTACAACAAGATCATTTTACAGGCCCTGGCCGATCGTTTGGCAGAAGCATTTGCAGAGCTGCTGCATAAAAAAACCAGGACTGAATACTGGGGATATGTTTCTGAAGAACATCTTACCAATGAACAATTGATAAAAGAAGAATATTCAGGCATTCGGCCCGCCCCGGGTTATCCGGCCTGCCCCGACCATACTGAAAAATACAAGCTGTTCGAATTGCTGGGTGGCGAAGAAACAACCGGCATTCATCTTACCGAATCATTGGCCATGTATCCGGCATCCTCGGTATGCGGCTGGTATTTTGCCAATCCGGAAAGTAAATATTTTGGCGTTGGCAAAATTGAAAAAGACCAGCTGGATGACTATGCACGCCGGAAAGGTATGAGTATGGATGAAGCTACCAGGTGGCTCAGGCCAATCCTTGAGTAAGTTTTATTTATTACTGAACTGTTCTTTCATTTGCTGTGCCTCTTTGGCATCAGCAAGCCCCTTAACTAAAAATGCGATAACTGCTATTTTAAAAATGATGCCGCCAATAATTGTACCGGGGTCTATAATTGCATTCACTAAAATAAAGATACCCATAAGTATCAGCCCTCCTATAATGGCATAGTATGGCTTTTTCTTTGTCCACAAAGCCAAAGCAATAAACCCTCCTATATAAACTATCCACATCAGGTAATCAAGCCACATAATTTCCATCTCTACCGGGTATTTTGAAAATAACAACAACGCGTTCAGCAACAAAATACCTGCGGCAATGAATAAGGCTTGTCTTGCCTGGCGGATATGTTTGTCATATCCCTCCATCGAAAATTCCTGTTCGTTAAAGATTGTTTCATTGTTATTTTCCGTTTTTAATTCAGGTACGTTATCGTTTTCCATGTTATCTTTATTTATACAAGATTAATAAATTATTTACCATGCGTATCATTTCTTATAATGTTAATGGCATTCGTGCTGCAATAAAAAAAGGCTTTATTGATTGGCTTAAAACAAATCCCGCTGATATCATCTGCCTGCAGGAGACCAAAGCAAGCCAGGGCGATGTGGATGTAAAACAACTGGAAGACCTGGGCTTTCATCATCACTGGTTCAGCGCACAAAAAAAGGGTTACAGCGGCGTAGCTGTATTCTCAAAAATAAAACCAGATAACGTGGTGCTGGGTAATGGCCATAACGCAAGCGACGACGAAGGCAGGGTAATACAGCTTGATTTCGGAGACATACGTTTGATCAATGCCTACTTTCCATCCGGTACCAGCGGCGATGAGCGGCAGGCTTTTAAATATGTATGGCTGGATGAGTTTCATACGTATTTAAACAAACTCAAAAAGAAATATCCCAAAATAATTCTGGTAGGCGATTATAATATTGCACACAACGAAATTGATATTCATGATCCCAAAGGGAATAAAAAAAGCAGCGGCTTTTTACCGGAAGAAAGAGAATGGATGACTAAATTTTTAGCCAGCGGATGGATTGACACTTTTCGTGAATTTCATACAGAACCGCACCGCTACAGCTGGTGGAGCCAGCGCTTTCCTTCTGTACGTTTAAACAACAAAGGCTGGCGTATTGATTATATTACCGTTACAGAGCCTTTGAAAAAACAACTGCTGGATGCTGATATTTTCCCGGATGTAAAACACAGCGACCACTGCCCTGTTTATGTTGAATTGAAAACAAAATAATCGTTCTGTAACTTTATTAAAAAATGGAGAGTCAATCCACTATTAAAAATGCAGTTTCCCCTTCGGGGCTTGCTGGAGGTTATATTTACAACGTAACCATAAAAATTTCCAATGCCATTCATGCCGGTTGGCTGCAATGGTTACAGCAAGAACATATACCGGAAGTGATACAAACAGGCTGTTTTACCCATGCAGTTATTTTAAGATTAATGGAAACAGATGAGACCGAAGGGCCTACCTATGCCGTGCAGTATTTTGCCGAAAGTAAGGGACTTTACAACAACTATATAGAAAATCACGCAGGTGTAATGCGGCAAAAAAGTTTTGATAAATGGGGCGATCAGTTCATCGCTTTCAGGTCGGTAATGCAGGTTGTTAACTAATTGTGCAAAACAATTGAATTTATATTTTTTTTATGCCCATTCCATTTTGTATCCCTTTAAAAACCGCACGGGCAGCGGATTTCAGTGGCTTCTTTTCCAAAACCCTTTACAGTAAAGGCTTTCAGGAATTTCAGCGCATGTACCACCTAAAATAATATACCGTCTTATCAGCCGAAAGCCCTTGTTCCTTGTGGTTTACAGCCCATCGGTACAATAAATTATTTTTTAAAAAAAATTTTGTTGCAATTAAAAAGCATCTATATTTGTCGCAGTTAAAAAATTCAAAAAAAATCAACATGAACAAAGCTGAATTAATTTCAAAACTTGCTGACGATGCAGGTATTACAAAAACACAGGCAAATGCTGCTTTAGATTCTTTCGTAGCTGCAGTTACT
>JBJTMN010000260.1:0-4699 GCA_046070545.1 Ferruginibacter sp. | reverse complement strand
AGGATATTTTTGAAGGAACGCTGCTGGAAAACATCACGATGGGACTTGAAAACCCGGATATGGAAGAGCTGATGTATCTATGTAAAAAAACGGGCCTTTCAGAATTTATCAGCACACTGAAAAAAGGATTTGACACTACTTTAAACAGCAATGGCCGAAAACTGTCTGCTACCGTTGTTCGTAAGATACTGCTTGTAAGGGCCCTTATCAATAAGCCGGCATTACTGCTTCTGGAAGAACCCTGGCATGGGCTGGAAGTTCATTACCAGCAGCAAATTAAAACACTGTTGTTGCAGGAAATGAAAAACACCAGTATGTTCATTATTTCCCAGGATGAAGATTTTGCAGCAGCATGCAGCAAAACCATACTGTTGAAAAACAATAAAATATAAACCATGATGGAATTAAAAGCATATAAAACCATTTACCGCTATAATAAGATCAGCAAGATAAAATACTGGGCCTGGGGCTTCTTCATTATTGGAGCGGTATTTCTGTTTTTACCCTGGACACAAAATGTACGTGCAAGGGGCAGTGTAACTACCCTGCGGCAGGAGCAGCGCCCGCAGGAGCTGAACAGCATTATACCAGGTAAAATAATTAAGTGGTATGTAAAAGAGGGCGACTTTGTAAATGCCGGCGACACTATTTTACAGATCGGCGAAGTAAAAGAAGATTATTTTGATCCAAATCTTATCGGACGAACTGATCAGCAACTTGATGCCAAACAGTTAAGCGTTGATTATTATAAAAACAAGGTTGCCGCCACACAAAACCAGATCGGCGCTATTGAAAACAGCAGGGCTTTAAAACAATCGCAGCTTCAGAATAAGATCCTGCAATTGAAAATAAAGTTACAAAGTGATAGCGCAGAAATGGCTGCTGCTGCAAATGATTACCTGATTGCTGCCAAACAATACAAAATGCAACAGGCCATGTACGACAGTGGCCTTGTTTCATTAACCCAGCTGGAACAACGCAATGCTTCCTTTCAAAATGCCGCAGCAAAAAAAATTAGTGCTGAAAACAAGCTTGCCAATACAAAGCAGGAGCTTGGCATAGCCAATATTGAAATCAGTGCCGTTAACCAGGATTACCTGGAAAAACTATCCAAGGCACAGGGCGACCAGTTTCAATCCATGTCGCAGATTGCCGGCGGGCAGGGCGAAGTAGCAAAGCTGCAAAACCAGGTGAGCAATTACAACATCCGCAGCGGCATGTATTATATCACTGCGCCGCAAAACGGGCAGGTTATCAAGGCAAAAAAAGCAGGTATCGGAGAGATCATTAAAGAAGGAGAAATGCTGGTGGAGATCGTTCCTGATAAACCCGATTATGCTGTGGAACTTTTCATTGAACCGGTAGACCTGCCCCTGATAGCTACGGGGCAAAAAGTGCAGTTTTTATTCGATGGCTTTCCGGCAATCGTTTTCAGCGGCTGGCCCAATACATCTTATGGAACATTTACCGGGCAGGTAACGGCTGTTGAAAACGCGGTAAGCAGCAATGGAAAATTCAGGGTGCTGGTTACGGAAGATGCTGGCAGTGCAAAAAAGTGGCCGCAGCAATTAAAAGTTGGCACCGGTGCACAGGGTTTTGCTTTATTAAAAAATGTTCCGGTATGGTACGAGCTGTGGCGAAATATCAACGGTTTTCCGCCAGATTATTACAAAAAAGAAACTGAAACAAAAAAATGAGAACATTACTGACCATATTTTTTACTACAGGTTGCCTGGCTGCATTTTCGCAGGACAGCCTGCAAACTTTATCACTTAAAAGTTTTTTAAGCATCGTTAAAAATTATCACCCGGTTGCAAAGCAGGCTGCTATAGTTGTGCAAAAAGCCGATGCTGCATTACTTAGCCAGCGGGGCGCTTTCGATCCGGTGATCAGTGGCGGCGGCAATGATAAAACCTTTGACGGCTTAACTTATTACAGAAGCAATACAGCGCAGCTATCCATCCCCACCTGGTATGGAATTGAAATCCAGTCTGGTATTGAATACCTGGGTGGTAACCGCATCAATCCTGAAGAAACCCCCGGCAAAACAAGCTTTGCAGGCATTAGTATCCCTTTGGCAAAAAACCTGCTGATGGATAAAAGAAGAGCAGCCCTGCAACAGGCCAGGATCATGAAGCAGGCTTCAGATGCTGAAAGAAAGATCATGCTGAATGACCTGCTGCTGGATGCTTCTGAGGCTTACTGGCAATGGGTGCAGGCCTATCTTAATTTTAAAACTTACGAAGAAGTAATTCGTGTTAATCGTCAGCGTTACAACCTGGTAAAAGCCGCTTATAGAAATGGGGACCGCCCGGCTATTGATACAACGGAAGCTTTAACGCAACTGCAGCAGTTTGAATACCAGCAAAACGAAGCATTACTGATTTGGCAAAATGCGGCTGTGCAACTAAGCGGGTATTTATGGAAAGCTGATAATGAACCTTATGTATTGCCTGAGCAGGTTTTTCCGAAGGAAAAAATGCAGGACCTTTACCAGGCAGTGGTTTTTCCGGAACAGGAGCAGGTAATTGAAGAAGCTAAAAAAAATCATCCGGAACTGTCGATATACAGTTTTAAACTGAACGCATTGGTTGTTGAAAGAAGACTTAAGTTCCAGGAATTATTGCCTAAGATCGATTTTAAATACAACCAGTTGGGCAAGGGATATAACATTGCATCAACCGCAACTAAAATGCTCTTTGATAACAATTATAAATACGGCATCAACATTAGTATTCCGCTTCGTTTTAGCAGTGGCCGCGGAGAATACAAAATGGCAAAACTTAAAATTACCGAAACACAATTGCAGCAAAATCAAAAACAAACCGATATCATTAATAAGGTAAGAAAGTACTACAATCAGATGGTTAACTACCAGTTGCAGGTAACTTTGCTGCAGCGAACCTATGCAGGCACACTGCAATTACAAAAAGGTGAAGAAACCAGGTTCTTTAACGGTGAAAGCTCGCTGTTTTTGGTAAACAGCCGTGAAAATAAAACACAGGAAACCATGCTGAAACTGGTTGAGGCAACTGTAAAGCTACATAAAACGTCAGCGGGTTTACAATGGGCTGCCGGTAGCCTTTGGCAGCTATAATTGCAATAATGAACTTATAACAACACCATTATTGCGTTGCATGATGGTGTTGTTATTCACCCTTTTTCCCTGCTGCAGGGTTTGGTTAAAGTAACCAGCTTCAAGCGTAAGGTATTTATTAAGTTTTATTCCTGCCAGCAAAAAGATCCGGTTTTGGTCAAAAATATTTACACCCACATTTTTGCCTGCCCCTATAAAAATTTCATCGGCCGCAGCCAGGTAAAATTTTGAAGTAATATTATATTGTGTTTTAAACTGGTAGCGAAACCGGTTCAGGAAAGTCCATGCTTCAATTTCCCGGTCCGTACCAACCTTAACCCTTCCCAGCCATCTTTGTTCAATCCTAATGCGATGGGTAAGGGTCCATTTCTTTATTGGTTGTTTAAAACTGATCTGTTCATAGATCCTGTGCTCGGGAAATGTACCTGCAGCTGCAATAGGAAAATCACCATAGGGAAAGGTTTCTATCCGTCCATAACCCAGATGAACAATCGCCTGGTCGTTCACTTTTCTGTTTACGCCAATACGCAAAAGGCTTTGCTGCCAGTTCTTTAACCCGGCCGTTCTCCGCCATTGATATTCAGTATGCAGGCTCCATTTCTTATCAAGACTGATGGTGCTGAATAACTGGATCCAATTGGTATTATTGTAATCGTTGAACCGGTCGTTTTGTGCATAGCTGTTTGCATAAAAAAACAAGCTGGCCAGCAAAAAGAATATTCTCATCTTTCAAATAAAAAGCAAATGAAAGAGCCGTTATGTTTTAAGCTAACACAACAGCTCTTCTTATTAATAAAAAAATTCAACACAACCCGCAGGCAAAAATTATTGCACCAGTTCCTCAATGGTAAAGGCCGGGTTCTGTTCGTCTTTGATATACATTACATCGTCATAAAATTCTACCTTACCGGTCTCTATATCATACATAGCGCCAACAATACCAATCTCGCCCTTCTCAACCATTTGTTCAAGAATATAGCTGCGTTCAATTACATTGTTAACTGTTCTGCGCACGTGAATGGCTGCTACATTTTCTACAAACCTGGAATTGGCTGAATTACGATTTTCGCTGTTCGTTGTTTCTCTTTCTGAATAGACAGCCGGCTGTAGTTTTGATAACAACTCTGTAAGGTTGCCCATTTCAACATGATCGCAGGCTCCTTTTACAGCACCACATTTTGTGTGGCCCAATACAACGATAAGTTTAGATCCCGCCACTTTACAGGCAAATTCCATACTGCCTAAAATATCTGTGTTTACTATATTTCCGGCGATCCGGATACTGAAAACATCGCCCAGTCCCTGGTCAAAAATTAATTCGGCAGATGTGCGGCTGTCTATACAACTCAAAATGGTCGCAAAGGGCCATTGGCCATCGCGGGTTTGGTTTACCTGTTCCAGCAGGTTGCGGTTTGCTTTTAAGTTGTTAACAAAGCGTTCATTTCCGTTCTTAAGCAGTTCCAGCGCCAAAGCCGGTGTTACTTCTTTTTGTAATTCTTTATTGAATGTTCTCATTGTGTTATTTTTTTAAGGTTTATATTTTAATGAACAGATTGTACAAGCAGTTGGTTCTCTATCGCATATTTTTCATGAAATCCTTCC
>JBJTMN010000259.1:0-5113 GCA_046070545.1 Ferruginibacter sp. | reverse complement strand
CTGCTGCTTTTGAAAGCCTGAGTAATTGGTGCCTTTATAAGATACTTCGATAAAATAACGCGGCATAGTGTTTAATTAATGGTTGAGTATCGCTTTAAAGCGTGTTATGTAATAACTGTCTGTTAACTGATTTTCAAGTTTTCCGAAATTTTCAGCATCAGTTACATAAGGATACGCAGCTGCATAGAACTTATACTTTTCTTCATCTGCAATAAACAATACGCCCAGGTTTTTCACCTGCTCCGTACTGTAACAGGTATTGCCAAACTCAGTTACTGCAATACTTTGCATATCAGCTGCGGTTTTTTCTGAAGCCATCGCTTTACGCAGTTGCAGAAAATCGCTTTCAGTAGCTGTTTTTCCGCATTTCGCATTAACCTGAACAGTATCCTGCTGCTTTATTTGTAAACTATTGGTAATAGTATGCTTCTTCTCTTTAACTATAAACTCATCTTTCTTTAAAGTACCTGAATCTGCCTGCTGGTTTGGGTTCTGTAACTCCATATCAATAAAACGAATATTCCTCAACGAATCTGTTTCTATCCTGGTAACAACCGGTGGATCCGGCTTTTCTTCATTAATAACCACTGCCTCCACCCTGGTTACAGCCATAAAAACGGTAACCGTATCTCCGTTATCAAGATAGGTTGCCTGTAATCCTTCGGGTGTATTTTTTTGCCCGATCTTTGAAACAACTGATTTGTGTTCATTTACCATTGCCGGTTTGCTACTAAATACAGGACCTGGCTTTACTATTTCAGATACCTGCCTGGTGTTGTTCGCTTCCATTTTTGCCAGTCCTGAACCCTGTCTGCCAAAAACTTTTATATCCCTGATAGAGGAATCATGTACTACTTCTGATAAAACCCTGGCAAATTCGTCATTACTCTTAATTACTTCCTCACTTTTTTCTGAAGATGCCTGAACTTCAACTGTTACAGGTTCCATTGTTTGCAAATCAACAATATTCCAGCCCTGTTCATCATTTTTTTTTATTACAAAGCCTGCATCTGTGTCTTTTAGATCAACTGTAAGCAAATATTTCGGTAATGTACTTTGTGGAAATCCTACTGCAATTTTATACATCGCTTCAGTTAACCGGGGAATTATTATATATCCGGAAGCAGATGAAAAAATACCATGATCGCCCATTTTAATATAAAAGGGTTTCTGATCTTCAGTCTGGATGTATGTAAACCGGAAATTCTGTGCTCTTGCAGCAAGCGAAAACAGTATTACAGGAAAACAGGTTAAACAAAATCTTAGCAAAACGCCCTTCATTATTCACATCAATTAGCCTTCAAAATTAAATATTATAGCTGTTTTTACCATTTAAATAAAAATCTTACAGACATTGCCGCTGCCAGACTTATTTTTGCAGCCTAAATTATACACATGAAAAAAATATTGTTTTTACTTGCTTTAATGGCAGGGCCGGTCTTTATGATGGCGCAACCGGGTGCACAGGGGCCACAGGATACTACGTGGAAAAAGGTCTTACGGGAATCTTATCCCAGGACAAACGACCTGGTGCATACCAAGCTGGATGTAAAATTTGATTATGCAAAAGCTTACCTGTATGGTAAAGCATGGATCACTTTAAAACCTCATTTCTACAGTACCGATTCTTTATTGCTTGATGCAAAGGGAATGGATATTAAAGAAGTGTCTTTGATGAAAGGAACTTCCAAATTGAAACTGAAATATGATTATGATGGTATGCAGTTAAGGATAACGCTTGATAAAATGTATAAGGGTGGCGAAAACTACACCATATATATTGACTATACCAGCAAGCCAAATGAACTGACTGTAAAAGGCAGTGCAGCTATTACTGATGCCAAAGGCCTGTACTTTATCAATCCAAAAGGAGAAGATAAAGATAAACCAACACAGATCTGGACACAGGGCGAAACAGAAGCAAACAGTGTGTGGATGCCTACCATAGATAAGCCGAATCAAAAAACCACAGAAGAGATCTACATGACGGTTCCATCGAAATATGTAACGCTTAGCAATGGTTTATTAAAAAGCCAGAAAACAAATGCAGATGGTACACGTACTGATTATTGGGTTATGGACCTGCCGCATGCGCCTTACCTGTTCTTTATGGGGGTGGGCGAATACTCGATCATTAAAGACAGTTACAAAGGCAAAGAAGTAAGCTACTACGTAGAAAAAGAATATGCACCAGTTGCCCGTACCATTTTTGGCCGTACACCTGAAATGATCAAATTCTAATCAGAAAGATTAGGCGTGGAATTCCCCTGGCAGAAGTATGCACAGATCGTTGGCCGTGACTATGTGAGTGGTGCCATGGAAAATACAACAGCAACCTTACACCAGGAAAGCGCATACCAGAATGCAAGAGAACTGACAGACGGTGTTGGTTGGGAAAGCACCATTGCGCATGAATTGTTTCACCAATGGTTTGGAGATCTGGTAACTGCCGAAAGCTGGAGCCATATTACCGTGAACGAAAGTTTTGCCAACTACAGCGAAACCTTGTGGGATGAATATAAGAAAGGAAAAGATGCCGGCGATATGCAGAACTACAATGATATGCAGGGATACTTACAAGGCCCCGGCAATCCTGCCAAAGACCTGGTGCGTTTTCATTATGCAGATAAGGAAGATGTATTTGATGGCGTGAGCTACAACAAAGGCGGACGCATATTACATATGCTGCGTAACTACGTAGGTGATGATGCTTTCTTTAAATCATTGAATTTGTATTTAACTACCAATAAATTTAAAGCGGGTGAAGCTGGTTTGTTACGCCTGGCTTTTGAAGAAGTTACTGGTAAAGACATGAACTGGTTCTGGAACCAGTGGTATTATGGTAGCGGCCATCCGATCGTTAAGATCGATTACAATTACGACACACCGGGCAAAGCCATGGTTATTATTGAGCAAACACAAAAGACTGATAAGGTTTTCCGTTTACCATTGGCTATTGATGTTTACAATGGTGCAGCCAAAAAAAGATACAATGTTTGGGTTGAGAATAAGATCGATACATTCAGTTTTAACTACAGTCAAAAACCTGATCTGATCAACGTAGATGCAGATAAAGTAATGCTGTGGGTTAAAACCGACAACAAATCTGCAGAGAACTATGTGCACCAGATCAAATACGCACCCAACTATTTAGACAGGAAAGAAGCCCTGGATTATTTTGCCAAAAAGAACATGCCGGAACTGGCGCTTGGGCTTACAGATAAATTTGCTCCGCTAAGAAGAAGCACTATTACCAAACTGGAGAAATCTAAAATAGCTGAAGATGCAAAAGTGATGGAGAATATGGAAAAAATTGCCAACACTGATGCTGACAGAAGAACAAAAGCTGCAGCCATTGGTTACCTGGCAAAAACCAGCAATGCCAAATACAAAGCGCTTTACGAGAAGAATATCAACGACAGCAGCTATTCAGTAGCCGGTGCATCTCTGGAAGGTTTGATCGGGTTAGATCCTTCTAAAAGCTATGAACTTGCTAAAAAATACAGCAAGGATGCCAAGGGCGACCTGGGAGATGTGGTGAACGAGATCATTATCAAAGAAGGTACCGAAGCTGATTTTGACTTTATTGCAAAACGCTTTGATGAGATGCCTTTGAGCCAGGAAAAATTACAGGCTGTTTCAACTTTTGCAGGCTATCTTGAAAAAGTACAAAACCTGGCCAATGTTAAAAAAGGTATTGATGGCATCCTGAAATTCCGCAATGCAGTGCCTGAACAATTCAGAGGTTTTGTAGACCCGATGATCACAGGTGCATTGAACAAAGTAGGAAAAGCCAAAGGCAAAGAGATTGAAGATTATATTGCCAACGGATTGAAATAAGAGAAATCCCACCAAATAAAAATGCCTCCGCAAAACGGAGGCATTTTTATTTTATGAATATTTTTATTTACCAGCTTCCACTTGCACCACCTCCACCAAAACTACCACCTCCAAAACCTCCGAATCCGCCACCGCCGGAACTTCCGCCGCCTCCACTCCAGCCACCGCCGCCACTTCTTCCGCCACCACTATTGCTAAGCATATTTAAAATAGTCCAGGCTGCAAAGCCACGCCGGCTCATAAAAGTACCCCCGCCGCCTCTGCCACCACTAATTGCCAGGAAGATAATAATGATAATGATGATAAAAATAATTCTGCCTATACCTCCAGTACCTTTCCTGTTGCCATAGCCTTCAGGCGCCTTGTATTCGCCTTTTACAGCCTGTATAATGGCATCTGTTCCTTCATCAATACCACGGTAATAATCGTTGCCCTTAAAATTAGGAACAATGGTGTAATCAATAATTTGCTTGCAGGTAACATCGGGCAAAGCCTCTTCCAATCCATACCCGGGCGATATATTTAATTTGCGGTCGTCTTTTGCGATCAATAAAACAACCCCGTTGTTCTTTCCTTTCTGCCCTACTCCCCATTTTCTGCCCAGTTCCAATGCATAGTCTGCAACATCGGTTCCATTTGTAGTTTTTACAATTACAACAGCAATATTTGTTGAAGTTGAATCATCAAACAGCTTGAGTTTATTTTCAAGGCTTTGTTGCTGGTCCTGGGTGAGGGTTCCTGTAAAATCATTTACCAGTTTTGGAGGGTTGGGTACAGGCGGTATATCCTGTGCCCGGGCAGCAAAGCCGGCAATCAATAAAAGAAACAGATATATTTTTTTCATCCTGATCTTACTAAGGAGTTTATTTGCCAAAAACAATTTCGTCGGGCAATTCGTTCTTATCTTCTGTTGGTATATATGGGAATTTCTCTTTTAAAGTCTCTCCTATTTGCTTTATACATTGCTCAATACCATTGCTGATATTGTCTTTTGTGAATTGTGCAAGCATATTTTTTACAGCAGCATTCCAGTATTCTGCCCCGGCTTTCTGATAAATACCTTCATCGGCAAACAATGCCAGTTCCTGGTGATCCATGGCAATGTAAAGCAATACTGCATTGCGGTGTTCGGTCTTCTGCATTTGTAATTTAAAAAACACCTCGGCCGCTCGGTCAATGGCATCCACATAAGAATTTTTACTCTCCACATAAATTCTTATTTCCCCGCTTGTTTCTTTTTCTGCCATACGAATGGCCTCAACGATCTGCTCTT
>JBJTMN010000258.1:0-2147 GCA_046070545.1 Ferruginibacter sp. | reverse complement strand
TGTATGCCCTGGTAATGATTATAGATCAGTATCCTGTTAATTTTTTTATCCGGTGAAATTGCAGCACTCAAAGCTGCAGGTAGTTTACCGGCTTTGATGGTTGATGCAGCCAGCCACATGGCAAAGGATGCTGCCGTAGGGTATTCACCGCATAAATATTTATAGTCAATGATGCATTTATTATTAAAGGCCGTTTCTGCCAGTTGATCGTACACTTCGTCTGATTTAGCATCGCCGTTCTTTCCCGTAATGATCAGGTCAATATCATTCATGCTTACATGCTGCCGCTCCAAAAAAGCAGCAACCTGTTTTTCTATTGCTTTGGTTCCTTCGTGTTTGTAAAACGTATGTAAGTCATCCAGTTTTGCATAATCAGTACCAGATGGCTCTGCAGCTAACAGGAAAAATGCAGCACCTTCACCTGCAATGGTTCCCTTCGTTTTTGTTTTATAAATATCCAGGTTAGATACAGGACCCTGCTTGTATAAACCCAGCCTGTTTAATATAGTATGGCTGGTATTGGTGATCTCGTCAATAGCACCTACCAGTACATTACCGGCATCTTTTTCTTTCAGCAACATGATACCATCCAGTAAAGCGCTTTCAAAAGAAAAGCCACGGTGTACAAAAGCATTATTGTAATTATTGCATTGCAGCAACAAACCAATTTGTGCACCAATGGTATTGTGTGTTGATTGTATGAAGGAAGTCGGGGTCAACAGTTCTTCATTAAACTCCACCATCTTGCTTAGGAAAGAATTGGTATCTTCCAGGCAGCCGTAAGCCGTTCCGGTAACAATGGCATCGGGTACTTTCACAACAGCTTCCTGCAGGCATTCCATAGCTGCGGCCACACCCATGCGTATGATGCGGCTCATGCGCCTGATCTGCCTGGGATCAATAAAATCCTTGTAATCTGGTTCTATACAGGCAAGGCGGTTACCTGTGTATGCAACAGCATCAACCAATGGCTGGTGGCCAAAGGTTTTTTGCGGAGAGATATTTCCTGTTGCCCTGATGTACATTTTTATTTAAAGTTTTATTTCCTGCTTCGCAGAAACATTATTTTGCCTGTAAGGCGTTAAGGCGGGATTTTTTTCCGCCTTTTCGACTTCCCGGCTAAATTCAATCCACTTTTGAAAAGATCAATGATGAACAATTTCCTCCAAATCCAAACGAGTTGGAAAGCACATGCTTCACTACTACATTTTTTACCAATTCTCTTTCCGGCACAAACGGCAGGTCAACCATGGGTGTTTGTAAACGCAGGTTAGGAAAAATAATGCCATGCTGCAAAGCCAGGATCGAGAACGCCGCTTCAATACCACCACAGGCACCCAGTGTATGCCCGGTAAATGTTTTAGTTGAGCTCATTTTTGGGTAATGCGGATCGAACAGTCTTTTAATAGCTGTTCCTTCTGCTATATCATTATTCTGTGTGCCGGTACCATGCAGGTTTATATAATCAATATCTGCCGGCTTTAATCCTGCTTTTTTTAATGCGCCACTCATGGCCAGGAAAGATCCAATGCCATCCGGCGAGGAAGCCGTTTGGTGATAGGCATCATTGGCATTGCAATAGCCGCTTAATATTATTTCTGGTTTGTTCTTTAATGAAGCTGCAACTTTTTCAGAAACCAATACTACATACCCGGCGCCTTCGCCCAGGTTAAGCCCACGACGGTTTTCATCAAAAGGCTGACAAAACTGTTCGTCAACGATCATCAATGTATTAAAACCGTTCAGCGTAAATTTCGTGAGTGCATCTGTTCCGCCTGCTACCACTACATCTGCAATATTATTTCTTATCAGTCTTGCTCCTAAAAAAATAGCATTGGCCGATGAAGAACAGGCTGTGCTGATAGTGGTGATATAGTCTTTAATACCCAATGCATCAGCAACCAGTTCGGTTACGCTGCCACATTCATGGTTAACAACATTGCGTAACTTTCCTTTACTGTTATCAGTTAAAAATTCAGTGAAGAAATTTTCTGTTTTATCCATGCCGCCAACAGAAGTGGCAGAGATAAATCCGGTGCAATAGTTTTTGATATTTTCTATTCCGGCATCTGCAAGTGCTTCTTTTGCTGCAACCAAACTTAATAAAGCAGTGCGACTTTTAATATTGGGCAGGCCTGCAAGTTTTG
>JBJTMN010000257.1:0-12796 GCA_046070545.1 Ferruginibacter sp. | reverse complement strand
ATCGGGCACAATTATGACTTCAGCTTTTTGCCAGGCTGCGCCGCAAACGCCTCTGCCCTTTTTTATCCTGGTGCAGGCCACTGGTCCCTGGAAAGGGCCAAGCACCAATTCGTCCTGAGCGGAGTCGAAGGATGAAGCGGTGCTGGTGGGTTTAACCAAATAAAACCCAACCCAAAACCACCCAAACTGTTCCTTTAATGCTGCACATACATTAGCCAGGTTGGCAACCAGGTCGGGCTCTCCTTCAAGTAATCCTTTTATTTGAGGAATAAGGGATTGATAAATTTCGGCTTTGCTGCCTTCTATAATTGTTAAGTCTTCTGCCATGTGGCAAAGGTACAAAAGAAGCGAAGTAGATTTTACCACAGGGGTCACAAAGTTTTTTCACGAAGGACGCCAAGTAGAGCCTTAGTGAACTTTGTGTTCTTCGTTGTGTCCTTTGTGGTTAAACAAAATCATATCGCTGTAAGAGACCGAACAAAAATCTTCTGCAGCAATACCAAACAAAGCCGCATAATCATCGCATTGGGCCTGCAGCTTTTTTTTACCGATTGTTCCATCTTTATCAATCGCTTCCACTTCCACAAAAGTTCCCAATCCTTCAACTGTATCAAAATGAAATTTTACGTTGTTGATGAAATAGATCTTTCTCTTTTTATCAACCACAGCTTTAATACCCAGTGTTTTTATCAGAATATCTTTCAGGGTTTTATCGGGCTGATACTGGTACAGCAACACATGGCTTGATTTTGCTCCTGCAAAATCTTCCCGTTCGTAATGAATCAATGCGTTTTCAATATTACCTTCCCGCAATTTTAAACGGCCCGCCTGTACATTAAAATAAGTATCAACCTGGTGGTCTTCACCAATAAAACGGGGGTTGTGCTGTTGTAATATTGTTTCCAATGCTGTAATGTCTTTTGCCCTGGCCTTAAATTCTATATTCAGTATCGGCATAAAAAAATTGAATTTTATCAAAAATAAATTCTTTATTCGTTATCAAATAAATTAAAAGATATGGCACCTGAACAAATACCACTTAAAAAACGGCCGGTTGATATTGCATTGATCGTTTTCTTTATCATCAACTTTCTTTTTATTACTTATATGATAGATATTGAGCAGCTGGTGATTGCCGATGCCAGTAACTTTCAATACCCGGTATGGCCACCTCAATGGCTGGTTGACCTGGTGCATTGGTATGGAAAGAATTTTGACCCGGTGCTGATGGCCAGGCCTGCCTGGTGGCGTGCAACCATCTGGATCGATAGTTTATTTTTCGGACCATTTTATTTGATAGCCATTTATGCTTTTATAAAAGGAAAGAACTGGATCCGCTTTGGAGCCATCATCTGGGCATCGGTCATGCTTACCAATGTATTCATCATTTTATTTGAAGAAATAAACGGTGAGCATGCCACACCCGAACTGGCGAGGGTATTAATGGCCAATGCTGCCTGGGTTATTTTCCCGGTGATCGTTCTATATCGTATGTGGAGATCAGTTCACCCGTTTACAAGAGAATAATAATTTTGAATTTGCAAATCCCGGTATAAGTTTAGATATTACAGAAAATTAACTCTTATGCTATCTCGTAGAAAATTTATACGCAATGTTGCACTCAGTTCGGGCGGGCTTTTATTGGGCGCCGGAAGTTTCGGCAATTTTGTAATTGGCAAAAAACCAAAAGTGATCATCATTGGTGCCGGCTTTGCCGGCCTGGCCGCAGCTTATAAACTGCATCAGCGAAAAATTGACTTCGTGATCCTGGAAGCAAGGAACCGCATTGGTGGCCGGGTATTCAGTCATACCATTGATACTAATGAAAAACTGGTGGTGGAACTGGGTGGAGAATGGGTTGGTAATTCGCACAAGCGGATGATCGAGTTATGCGATGAATTTAAACTGACCCTGTTTGACAATTACATGAATTCGCGGCTTATTTACAAAGGCGAATACTCTGATAAAGGGCAATGGGGATTTACAAAAGAATGGGAGACAAAGTTTGAACAGATGAAAGCTGAGTATAGAAAATTGGGTGATAATAAAGAGTGGGCAAAAAAATTAGATAAAATAGATTTCTGGCGGCACCTGGTAAACAATGGCTGCGATGGAAAAGACCTGGAGTTGAAGGAACTGCTGGACAGCACAGACTTCGGTGAAAGCCTGCGCCACGTGAGTGCATACGCCGCCATTGGCGAATATGCCGACAGCGATGATACCAATGAAATGGATAAAAAAATAAAAGGAGGAAACGACCGCCTGGCTTATGCTTTAAAAGATGCCATTGGAGAGGATAAAATTAAACTGCAACATAAAGTGCAGAAGATAGAGCAAGGCGCAAAAGTAAAAGTTACCTGTGCAGGTGGCCAGGTATTTGATGGGGATTTTATCATTTGTACCATACCAACTTTTAGCGCTAAAAAAATAAACTGGATACCGGCATTACCAGCCGATACCCAACTGGCCATGAATGAATTGCAATATGCCCGGATAAATAAAAACGCCTCACTGTACAGTGAGCGTTTCTGGAAAGATGAGAGCTTTGACCTGGTTACGGATATGCCCGGCCATTATTTTTACCATGCCACTAAAGACCAGCCATCTAAAAAAGGAGTACTGATATCTTATGCTATTGGCGATAAAGCGCCTGTTGTAGCCGCACAAACCGACGCCTGGCGGGCCGATATGATCAACATGAGCCTGAAGCCGGCCTTTGGTGATACCAAACAGTTGTTGGAAAAACAGGTAGATTATTACTGGGGCGATGATGAATACTCCAAGGGTGCTTATGCCATGTATGGCGTAGGACAATGGTTTGGTATATTGCCTGTTTTGCAGCGGCCCTTCCTTCGTACACATTTTGCAGGAGAACATTTATCTGAAGACTGGCAGGGTTTTATGGAAGGGGCGATTGAAACAGGCGAGGCGGCTGCTGCTTTGATTAAATAAGCCCGATCTTGTGTTCAGCGAATGCGCCTTAAAAGCAATAGGCCGAAGGTTTTCCCAGCGATTTAGCCCGATGAATGTCAGTTAATATTTCATGAACAGAATCAACAGGCTCAGCGGGAACAGCCAGTATGTTCTTCCATTCAAATTTTTTTTCGGTTGGATGTAGTTGTTGGTAATATGATATAGCCAGTTGTACCAGGCGCATACGGTCATACATTTGATCTTCGGTATATATGCCTTCACCCGCTGCTTGTTTAAAAGATAAAAATTCAAAATACAGCACCCTGCGTAAAAGGTTTTGATGCATTATTCCAGAGCTGTGTGCCAGCATCATATCATGTATCAGAATATCACCGGCTTTAACAGGTACTTCTATATATGGTTCATGTTTTAAGGTGCAGATGTCTTTGCCACTTATGTGACTTTCCGGAACAACACGCAGGCATCCATCGCCGGCATTGGCGTCATCCAGGTAAATGCCCATAGTAAAACAGTTGCCTGTTCGCTGGTGAAGCATATCCTGGTGCCAGAGTACTTCGGTATTATCACCCAGCATTTTTATCACTGCAAATTCCTGTATCAGAAAAAAATCATGCCCGCAAATAGTTGTAGCGGTTTCTACAATAAACGGTGAACCCAATAGCTGCAGGCAGGCAAGGTTTTCGCTTTTGAAGAGATACTCAATATTAGAAATATAATCTTTTCCATTAAAGGTATTTACTGCTTTGTCTGTCTCATCATCATTATTCATCTTTTCATCAAACAACATTCTGAGTTTTTGTAAAAGCGAAGGAGGGACAGCGTTTTGAAGAATGGTATATCCATCCTGTGTAAAAGCATCTGATTGTTCTTTACTAAATACAGCTTGCGTTGGGGTCATAATTATAAATATAAGAAAAATAAAAAACCGTCCCGTGAATAAACGGGACGGTTCAAACAGGATTTAAAGAATCTTACTTCACCAGTTTCAACTCATCAATAATATTTTTGGCGCCACCTAATTTGTCGATGCACCAAAGTACATAACGCACATCCACATTAATGGTGCGGTTCAGGTCTTTGTCAAAGGCAATCTTATGGCTTAAGGCTTCATAGTTGCCATCAAAAGCAAGGCCTATCAAATTACCGTTAGCATCCATTACCGGGGAACCAGAGTTACCACCGGTAATATCATTGGTAGTTATGAAAGAAACAACCAGGTCGTTTCTTCCTTTATCAATATACTGGCCAAAATCTTTTTTCCTGAACAGTTCAATCTGTTTTGCCGGCAGGTCAAATTCATAGTCGCCCGGAACATATTTCTCTAAAATGCCCTTGCCTGTACATACATAATCGTAATGAACGGCATCACGCGGGTTGTAGCTTTTTACATTGCCATAACTTACACGCATGCTGAAGTTTGCATCGGGATACATTTTACTAACCGCGGCCGGGTTCATTTCCATAATACCTTTCAGGTAAGCCCTGCCCAGTTCATCGTTCTTATTGTTAAATTCTGTACGCAGGGATAAATATTTACTGGTATAGTTTTTTAAGAAAGCTGCAGCATAAGCAAAAGCAGGGTCTTCCTGCAAAGCGGCTGCTGTAGGTGCTGTAGTGAAAGCTTTCCATTTGGCATCATCCAGCAACATGGTTTTTGCAAACACATCGTGTGCCCAGGCTTTAAAAGTAGCTTCGTCATTCAGGTTGCCATATGCCGCCTTCATACCTTCGTAAAAACCGATGGGGTGCTGGTTTTTATCTACATCATTGTAAAACATCATGGCTGTGGCCGCCAATATTTTTTCATCACTGGGAAGATCTTCGCTTGCTTTAAAAGCATCCCTTGCTGCCGATGCGGCTTCAATTGCCTTGGTAAGCTCTGCAGCAGGGGTATTTGTTTTGATCAGTTTATCTTCCAAAGAAATTAACCTGGATGCGTTGCCTGCCAGCGGAGAACCCAGGATACCTTCATTTAAGTACTGGCGCATTTTCGCATAAGGTGTCCAGGATGCATAATTCTTCGCGTAGTCAGCCATGATATTTTCATACTCAGGTTTTCCTTTTGCCCATGCATTGAATTTATTTTCGAAAGCTTGTTTTTCATCAAATACTTTGTATTTGATCAGTTGTTTTGTTTCGCCATCAAAGAATTTCCAGTAGTTGGCAACACCTGCATAGTTATCGGCCAGTTTTAATTTTACTGCCGGATCTTTGATCATTTGCTCATGCATCAGTTTTAAACGAACATCACGCAGTCCAACCAATGACGGATTCTCAATTTCGTTCTTCAGTTTAATACCATAGCTGGTTTCGTAACGGGTAGTTCCGCCGGGATAACCGTATATCATGGCATAATCACCATCTTTAATTCCCTTGATACTTACTGGTAAAAAATATTTTGGTTTCAGAGGTACGTTTTCTGCACTGTAAGGTGTAGGTTTTCCGTCTTTGCTGGTGTACACGCGGAATACTGAAAAATCTCCTGTGTGGCGTGGCCACTCCCAGTTGTCTGTATCTCCACCAAACTTACCTACGCTTTCTGGCGGTGCGCCTACCAGGCGGATATCCCTGTAGGTTTTGTATACATACATGATGTGCTGGTTGCCTTTGAACATCGGATAAATTCTTCCTGCCAGTTCGTTTTCTTTATCAGCTACTTTATCAGTTATAGCTTTATAAACTTCGGCGATCTTTTTAACCCTGTCGGCCCAGCTTAAACCTTTTAACTGGTCTTCCACCTGTTTGGTAACATCTTCAATACGGTCCAGGAACTGTACTGTAAGCGAGCTTTTGATTTCCTGGTCTTTATTAAAGGCATAAAATCCGTCACGCAAATAATTATGTTCTACCGTACTTGCTCCGGATATAGCACTGTAACCACAGTGGTGATTTGTAAATATCAAACCCTGGCTGCTTACAATTTCACCGGTACATCCGCCGCCAAAAATGATGATGGCATCTTTTAATGATGATTTGTTGATGGAGTATAGTTGCTCCTTGGTAAGTTTTAACCCTTTTTTTACCATGTCTGCATAAACCTGCTGGCCAAGCAACATTGGTAACCACATGCCTTCATCAGCCTGTGCCTTAAACAGGCTGAGCGAAAGCACAACCATAATAATAATCTTCTTCATATAGTTTTTTTTAGGAGACAAATTTAATCATTAATTGCCAACCTGTCTGCATCCCTTACCTATTAAAAGATATGGGCGTTCTTTTTTCATTATCTTTATCTTTGTTGTTTAACCTTATAACTGCAGATGCCTTTATTTGATATCAAGCTTCCAAAATCTATTGCCAGGGCCCTCAATTTACCCATCAGCAATCCCAGGAGCCAGCAAATTAAAGTGCTTAAGAAGCTTTTAAAAAAAGCCCGGTTTACCGAGTTTGGCCAGCGATACCGCTTTGATGAGGTATTAATGAGCAATCATCCCGGTAAAAAGTTCCAGGAAAACGTTCCCACATTCGACTATAATAAAATATATGATGCCTGGTGGCATAAAGCCAAAGAGGGTATCCCGGATGTGTGCTGGCCTGGTGTAATAAAATATTTTGCACTCAGCAGCGGCACCAGCGACGCTACCAGCAAGTTTATTCCCATTACCAAAGACCTGATAAGAAGCAATACGGTAACCAGCTTCAACCAGCTGCTTAGTCTTACCAAGTACGAAAATATACCCAGGAGTTCTGTAGGAAAAGGATGGCTGATATTGGGTGGCAGCACACAACTGCAAAAAGGCCCCACTTATTTTGCAGGCGATCTCAGTGGTATCCAGCAAAGAAATATTCCTTTCTGGTTTCAAAGCCTGGGCCTGTACAAACCGGGTAAAAAAATTGCCAAAGTAAAAGACTGGGCCACCAAGCTGGAAGAAGTGGTGAACAATGCCCCCAACTGGGATATTGGTTTTATTGTAGGCGTGCCAGCCTGGCTGCAGTTATGCATGGAAAAGATCATTGAAAAATATGAACTGAAGAATATACATGAAATGTGGCCTAACCTGGCTTTTTATGTACACGGAGGTGTGGCTATGGAGCCCTATAAAAAAGGATTTGAAAAATTGCTGGGCAAACCGATTACCTATATAGAAACCTATTTGGCAAGCGAAGGATTTTTGGCCTACCAGAACAGGCAGGATGCTGCCGGTATGCACCTGGCCCTGAATAACAACATATTCTTTGAATTTGTGCCGTTTGATCAGCACAATTTTGATGCGGAAGGAAATATGGTTGACGATCCGGAAGCTTTAATGCTGCATGAAATTGAGGAAGATAAAGACTATGCCATACTTATAAGCACCAATGCAGGAGCCTGGCGCTATGCAATTGGCGATACCGTAAGGCTGGTTGATAAGGAAAGAACTGAGATCATCATCACCGGCCGAACCAAACATTTTTTAAGCCTGGTGGGCGAACACCTGAGCGTTGATAATATGAATAAAGCCATTGAAATGGTGAGCGACGACCTGAATATTTCAATACCAGAGTTTACGGTTGCAGGGGTACCGCATGGTAACTTTTTTGCACATCAATGGTATGTTGCCACTGACGATAAGGCCGATGCGGAAGATCTGAAAAACCGCATTGATACAAGGATCAAAGAGCTCAACGACGATTATGAAGTGGAGCGTCGCCACGCCTTAAAAGACATCATGGTTACCGTTTTATCCGAAAATACTTTCATGGAGTTTATGAAACTTAAAGGCAAGATAGGAGGCCAGCATAAATTTCCACGTGTACTCAAAGGCAAGATGCTGGAAGACTGGCAAAAATTTTTGAAGGGAGAAAAGATATCCTGATCTTTATCACACAAATGCTGTTTTGTGATTCGAAATTCGTGCCTCCGGTTTGTGTTATAACAATAAATCAATACTTTATTACCGGGCACCCGATCCCTTTATCCCTGTTTCCAAACTTATAGATCAATCCCACAGAAGTACTATGGTAATGGTCCTGCAGTTTGGGGTTGGCCGACTTACTGAAGCCATCCAGGTAATCGGTAAAAATAAAACGGTAAGATGTTTCTATGTTTACAGAGAACCGGTTAGATATAGGATACTCGGCTCCCACGCCCACGGGTACCGAGAAAAGCGCACGTGGAGTACCATGTGCATTGTCGGCCGCAAGCCCGGTTAAAACTTCAGAAGATTCACCAAAATAAGCAATGTCCATACGGCTGTAATCTTTCTTTGTTTTTATTAATGAAACCCCCGCACCGGAAAATATATATGGCTGAATACCCCTGTCCTCATAATTCATACCCCGTATGTTCCAGACCAGCTGGCCCGAAAATTCCTTTACAGAACTTGTAAAATAAAAATTACGATACTGCCTGTATTCAGGATTGCTGTACCGGCTGTCATCGCCCTTTAACCTGGCTATACTGATGTGTAAACGGGCTGCCAGAAAGTAATTGATGGGCTTTTTTGCAAATAAGGAAAAGCCCGGTTGCAAGGTTCTGAACGACCCGATCCTTTCAGGCGTAAGATCGCCCTGGTACACATATATGCCCCCATTTAATCCCACACTCATATCCTTATAAAACTGGGCACTGCTTTTTAATGAAGATGAAAAAAAGACAATGAATACAATGGCTGTTGTTTTCGCTTTCAAACGTTTTAGTTTTTTGGTTAAAGTAAGAAAGCAGCGTTGTGGTAAATTAAATAGGTAGCCTTGTATTCATGTAAAGGGTTTGTTTATTCCAACGGCAAAAAATAAACCGAATTGCAGGTATAACTGTTAAATGAATCTTAATATAACATTTTATCAGCAGCAGCCCGTATTAATTGAAATACCTGTTATTAGAAATCCTTTCTTAAATTTAACGCATGATTGATGCTTTCTTAAAAGGGCTGCTTATTAGTTTATTTCTGATATTCTCTGTTGGGCCGGTCATTTTTACTACTATCAAGCAAACCATAAATCATGGCCGGAGGGGAGGCTTTAGTTTTGTTGTTGGTGTTTGGGTGAGCGACATTATCTGGATAATACTAAGTAACGGGTTCAGTGAGGTAATAAAGACCTTACTTGTTTTTGAAGTACCCATTGGTATTGCCGGCTGTTGCTTTTTAATGGGCATGGGTATTTACTTCGTATTTTTTAAAAAGGTAGAACCTAAACGTGTTCGGGAACCGGCAGAAATTGCAGGAGATGAATATACTCCTACCGGCAGAAAGACAAACTATTTTGCCATCATGAGTTCAGGATTTATCATTAATACCATCAATCCCGGCGTTATCTCTTTCTGGGTTTTTTGGTCGGCTTCCCTGGCATTGGTTTATTCCTTTTACGACCGCATTTTTATTTTTACAACCTGTCTTGCAATAAATATTCTGGCCGATGTTGGAAAAGTAATGGGAGCAGGATATATCCGCAAAAAGCTGAATGACCGGGTGATACTTGTTATTAACCGGATATCCGGTGTGCTGTATATTATCTTTAGTTTGGTCTTGCTGGGTGGCATTATTTACAGATTCATGAAATATTAACAATAAAAATTAGCACCTGAGCGGTTTCAGTTTTTATTTTGCTGCATGAAACCAATACTGCCGGCTCTTCTGTTCATCAGCATCACTTCCTTTTCACAATCGGCAGACTTTATCCAGTTAAAAAAAAACAATAAAACCATTACGTCATTTTACAGCGGAATGGACATTGCTTTCACGAATGAAAGTGGTTCATTTATCAATGCCCATATTAACGGGATAAAAACGATACTTTATACCTGCAGGAGTTTATTGTGCGTTACCTGCCAACCAATATAGGCACTTATATTATTGATACCGTAGGAAGTTACCGTTACAAATATCATTATAACCAGGTTGCTGCCATAGGCCGGAAAGAAAAGACCAATTTTAATGTAAAGGGCAGTGGTGCTGCTTTATTGGGCGGAGGCGCTGTGCTTACGTTAGCCAGTGGTATCATCTACGTGGCCGACAGAAAAAAATTCAGCGCACCTTTACTGATCGCATCTGCCGGGCTGGGAACATTGGGTTATTTTATGGCCAAAGGAAAAAAACACGGCAATGCTTATATCATTGGCAGAAAATACAGACTGGTGTATATGAACATGAGTAACAACAAAACCTGAGCTTCTTTATACATCAAGTCTGGCTAATTAGTATATTGCAGTAAACCCGCAACCCCGCGGAAAAACCAGTAAGCATGAAAAAAGTATGGATGTGGATGAAAAGGATCTTTTTCTGGATCTTCATTGCGCATATTACCTGGTTCCTGGTTTTTATTGTACAAAAATTTTCTGTTGCCGATTTTCCCGTTGTAAATCTCAAAACAAAAATGCTGGTTGTTACAGCTGTTGCATTGGTTGTGGGCCTTACGTATTATTTCTGGCTGCGTCATATTGAGTTTGTTAAGAAGGCCGCTATTATTTTGCGGGAAGTTTTTTTTATTGCATACATTTCTTCCACCTTGTATCTCTTCCTCGGGATTATTTTCAATCCGCTTATTACCTTAACGCAGGTTGGCAGCATATTACAGGGCTATGGCCTCAGCAGGGATTATGTGAGTTATGATGATATGGGCAGTAATATCAAGCTGGCTGTAATTGGCAGCGAAGACCAGCAGTTTCCGGATCATGACGGTTTTGATATTAAGGCAATAAAACTGGCGATGAAGTATAACAAACGACATCCAAACAAAGTAAGGGGTGCCAGTACCATCAGCCAGCAGGTGGCAAAGAATGTTTTCCTGTGGCAGGGTGGCGGATTTATGAGAAAAGGAATAGAAGTATTTTTTACTTTTTCCATCGAAGGGCTCTGGACCAAAAGAACAATACTGGAACGTTACTTAAATGTTGCAGAAATGGGCCCCGGCATTTTTGGGGTGCAGGCAGCTGCCCGAAAGTATTTTAATAAGGATGCAAAGAATTTAACGGCTGCAGAAGCTGCGCAGATAGCAGCCTGTTTACCCAACCCCAAGCGGTTTACAGTAAAGCCATTGAGTGGTTATGTTGCAGGCCGTTCGGGTAATATTATGCGGCAGATGGGCAACCTTGCCGGCGACCCGGATGTGCAGGAAATTGTGAGATGACCTTATAGTAATTTGTTTACCGCTTTAATTGCTGTCTCCAGTCGATCCTCATAATTCCCCCTGATCTCAACCCAGGGAACATGTTGATTGATAAGAATGTCTTTATAATAACAATAGAGTTTTTGGCGCCTTGCCAGGTCGGGGTATTCCCTTAACTCGTCTTTTACCCAGGGCAGATCGATATTGCAGAGTAAATACAGGTCGTATTCTCTTTGGGCAATACGGTTGAGTATCCAGTGATGGCATTTTTCAAAAACAAATTCGCACCAGACTTTCATTACGTACATGTCCGTGTCGATGAATACAGGTTGATCGTTGATCGTTGATCGTTGATCGTGAGCGTCTTTATCGGCCAACGGCCAACGGTCAACGAGCAGCTCTTCGGCAGCAATCTGCCCTATTGCAATGTCCAGCAAATTTTCATAAGTATAGTCTGTACCGTTTTTTAAAAGATATTCACGGGCGTATTCTTCCACCCAAATTGTATGGTAATGTTCAGCAAGCTGTTTGCATAAGGTACTCTTGCCGGTTGATTCTGGCCCTATAACGACAATTTTTCTGATCATTTCTTTTTACGGTTCCACATAGGTTTTGATTTTAAAACTTGTTTATGAACCGGGCAGTTTTCATCATGTGCGCCGGGAATGTACCCTGTGCTCATGATAAATTCATTCACTATTTCGCCACCGGTGAACTTAAATGTTTTTTTAAAGAGCTTTGTCCACTCTTCCCTGCTTTTGGGGTGATGATGTGCCAGCCAGTTTTTAAAAGAACCAAACTCTTTCTGCAGGGCAAGAATTGTTTTTGCATTTTCGATGGCTGCATTTATTTTAAGCCGGTTGCGAATGATACCGGCATCGTTCATCAGCCTTTCAAAATCTTTTTCTTTATAAGCGGCTACTTTTTTAATATCGAAGTTGTGATAGGCTTTGCGGAAACTTTCCTGTTTGTTCAGGATCGTGGTCCAGCTGAGGCCGGCCTGGTTTATTTCCAGCACAAGCCTGCAGAATAATTCATTATCATCATCAATGGGAAAACCATATTGGGTATCATGATAGATTTTGTGAACCGATTGTTCATCCGGCTTCATGGAACCTATGAATCTACAGTAACTCATGTTTTGTTTGTTTTGTCTTTTTCATCCATTCCAGTAATCCGAACACAGCCATGATCAACAGCACCACATAGTAAACACTGGTAAACACCAGGTGTTTCACAAAGTATAACGGAACAGATGCAATATTGGTTGCTATCCACCAGTACCAGCTTTCCACTTTCTTTTTTGTCATCAGCCACATACCGGTAAATGCGGTGGCCGAAGCAAAAGCATCGGCCCAGGGAATAACGCCTTCAAAAAAGGCCGTTTTAAAATAAGTAAGTGCCGAAAAAATACTGATGTAGAAAACTGCGAAGAAGGCAATTTGCTGCAGCCATTCTTTTTTATCAGAGTAAGAAATGTGCAGTACCGCTTCTTTTTGTTGATCTTTCCTGGTCCACAAGTACCAGCCCGAAATGCTCATGATGGTGTAATATAAATTTACAGTAGCCTCACCCAGCAAATGATATTTGGCACTTATGTAGATGTAAATAATGGTGTTTATTAAACCAACCGGGTAAACCAGTATGTTCTCGGCACGGGAGTACCACACACTGGCAATGCCTGCAAATACGGCTATATATTCCAGCCATGTTGTGCGGGTCATGTCGGCAATAAACTGTTGGTATATTTCGGGTAAACTCACTTATATTAATTTGTTGTTACCAGGTTCCGGTAAAATCTGAAAGGCCGAAGATAACGGATTCCTTTGTTGGTTTG
>JBJTMN010000256.1:0-20290 GCA_046070545.1 Ferruginibacter sp. | reverse complement strand
GGAATTCTTAAGGATCGCCAGGGCTGAAGATTATCACCAGATAATCCTGAGCATGAAGAGCAGCAACCCGCAGGTGATGGTGCAGGCATACCGCCTGCTGGTGAATCACATGATGGAAGAATTCGGGGAAGCTTATCCATTGCACCTGGGCGTAACCGAAGCAGGGGATGGAGAAGATGGCAGGATCAAATCTGCCATAGGTATCGGCACTTTGCTGGAAGATGGGATCGGGGATACCATCCGGGTTTCTTTAACAGAAGATCCCGAACTGGAGATACCGGTTTGCAAGGATATTGTTAAGCGCTATACTGATATTACAGAAAATCCAGCAGTTCCCGTTATTGACAAACTTCCTTATTCTCCATTTGAGTATAAGCGGAGAGAAACATTTGAAGTGAGTAATATTGGGGCAAAGCATGTTCCGGTTGTTGTAGCCGATTTCAGCAAGTTTGCAACCATAACGCCGGATGACCTGCAGGCAATCGGGTATACCTATGACAGCGCAACTGATAAATGGAATATTGGGGATGCTGCTGCAGACTATATCTTTTGTAATGCGGTACTGGGTTTTGAGCTGCCGGGAACCTTAAAGGTTATTCTGTATTACGAACACTGGCTTGCAGCATCAGATAAAAAAAAGTATGTCCCCCTTTATGATACAGGTCAGTATCTTGATGATACTGTTGAAAGATCTGCACTAATGAATCTTGTGATGATCGATTGTTATTCTGCAGGCTTTCCTGATCAGTCAATTGATAAAATATTTACGGCACTTAAGAAAGATAATACTGCCGTGATCTGCCTGAGCAGTACAAATAAGAATGCTATGCAAAGCATTCGCAGGATGTTTGTTGAACTGATGAACCATCATGTGCAAAATCCGGCTATCGTAATTTGCGACAGCAGCGACACAACACTGGACCAGAGTTTGATTCATTATGCAATTGAAAGTGGCGGCCTGTTACTGGATGGATTGAGTGACGGTGTTTGTTTTGGCCATTATTTCGGAAACAAAAAAGTATTTCCTAAAACAAAATTTTTAAACTCGGTTGCATTTGGAATTTTACAGGCAACCCGAACCCGCATTTCACGAACAGAATATATCAGTTGCCCCAGTTGTGGCCGCACATTGTTTGACCTGCAGGAAACCACAGCAAAGATCCGGGCAGTTACCAATCATCTGAAAGGCGTTAAGATCGCCATTATGGGATGTATTGTAAATGGCCCGGGAGAAATGGCAGATGCTGATTTTGGCTATGTGGGAAGTGGTGTTGGAAAAATAACCCTGTATAAAGGAAAGGAAGTAGTTAAAAGAAATATTGACAGCAATATTGCAGTAGATGAACTGATTAAACTGCTGAAGGAGAATGAGGCCTGGGTGGAGAATTAAAAGGTCAAAAGTAAAAATGGCTTCCCGGGATTGTTACTTTCTTTTGACTTTTGCTTTTTTAATTTTGACTTAACATTATGCAAACAGATTTTTTGGTAATAGGCAGTGGTATAGCAGGGTTGACTTATGCACTTAAAGTTGCTGAAGCCTGTCCGGATAAAACAGTAACTGTTCTCACAAAAACACAAAGCGACGAAACCAATACCAAGTATGCCCAGGGGGGCATTGCAGGGGTTATGGATTTTGATAATGATAGTTTTGAAAAGCATATTGAGGATACATTGATCGCGGGCGATGGTTTGTGCAACCGGCATATTGTGGAAATTGTGGTTAAAGAAGGTGTTGAAAGAATTGAAGAGATCATTGAGTGGGGGGCCAATTTTGATAAAGAAAAAGACGGTGATTTTAAACTGGGTAAAGAAGGCGGCCACAGCCAATCAAGAATACTGCATCATAAGGATGTTACCGGTAAGGAAATGGAAAGGGCGCTGCTGGAAGCCATCAGCCTGAAAAAGAATATTAACCTGCTGCATCATTGTTTTGTACTCGATATCATCACACAGCACCACCTGGGTTATTTAATTACAAAGTCTACGGCAGATGTGGAATGTTTTGGTGTGTATGTTTTAAACCTGCAGACTAATAAAACAGAGAAGATACTTTCTAAAATCACGTTGCTCGCAACAGGAGGTAACGGACAGGTGTACCGTTCTACTACGAACCCTGCTATTGCAACCGGCGATGGTGTGGCCATGGTTTACCGTGCAAAAGGCAGGATCGAGAACATGGAGTTCATCCAGTTTCATCCCACCGCCTTGTACGAACCCGGCATAAGAGGACATAATTTTTTAATAACCGAAGCGGTACGTGGTGATGGTGGTATTTTACGAAACCATGCGGGGGAAGCTTTTATGGAGCGCTACGATAGCCGGAAAGACCTTGCTCCCCGTGATATTGTAGCCAGGGCTATTGACAATGAAATGAAAATTGCCGGTACCGAAAATGTTTTCCTCGATTGCAGGCATTTCAGCAAAGAAAAATTCACAGAGCACTTTCCGAATATTTATGAAAAATGTCTGAGTATAGGAATCGATATCACAAAGAACATGATCCCGGTAACGCCGGCTGCACATTATAGTTGCGGTGGTATTAAAACCGATGAATACGCAAGAACATCCATAAAGAATTTATACGCAGCGGGAGAATGCGCCAGTACTGGCTTACATGGAGCAAACCGCCTGGCCAGTAATTCCTTACTGGAAGCTATGGTCTTCGCACACAGAGCGTATAAAGATTCTATCTCAAAAATAGATCTCCCCACGGTTCCCCCTTCAGGAGGCGGAGGGGGTTTTCCCGATTGGAAAACCGACGGCACCAACGCACCCAAAGAGATGATACTGATCACACAAAGTGTGAAGGAACTTAAACTACTCATGAGTGATTATGTAGGTATTGTAAGAAATAACGAAAGGTTGCATCGTGCCATGAAGCGATTAGACCTGTTGTACACCGAAACAGAAGCCCTGTATCAGAAAACAATTGTATCGCCCCAGCTTTGCGAACTGCGCAATATGATAACGGTTGCATACCTGATCGTAAAATGTGCCGAGTTCAGGCATGAAAGCAGGGGACTGCATTTCAACACAGACTATCCCGAAAAACTTGAAATGATACAAAATATTGTTTTGTAACAGTGTTGCCAACCATTTATTTATTAAGTGTATGCTGCTTTGCAGGTGCAGAGTCGCATTATCTTCTTACCTTTAAATACCCTCTCCCCGGTTTTTAAAAAATTAAACCCGTAAAATTCAATTCCATGTATTTTCTCATTTATGGCTTGCTATACCTGCTCTCTCTGCTACCTTTTGCAGTTCTGTATTTTATCAGCGATGGCATTTATTTTTTTCTTTTCTATGTATTTGGATACCGGCGTAAAATTGTAAAGGCAAATCTCAAAATAGCATTTCCTGAAAAATCAGAAAAGGAGATCTATAAAATCTCAAAACAATTCTACCATAATCTTACAGATACTTTTGTAGAGATCATCAAGCTGATATCAATGAGCAAAAGGACATTTGAAAAAAGATGTAAAGGAGATTTTTCAATAATTGAAGACCTGATCAAAAAGGGCAGGAATGTACAGTTGCACGCAGGCCACCAGTTCAACTGGGAGTTTGGGAGCCTCTACATGTCGAAAGTAATTAAATCCGTACCTACCTATGCCATTTATATGCCCATAAAAAATACTGCAGTGGAGCGTTTGTTTTTAAAGATCAGGCAAAAGTTTGGAACCATATTCATTAAAGCAACAGAATTCAGGGAAAAGAGGGAGCAGATATTCAAAGAACGTTTTGTTTTTTTTCTTGCTGCAGATCAAAATCCCGGGAACCCAGGCTCAGCATACTGGATGAATTATTTCAGCAAGCCGGCTCCATTTATAACCGGGCCGGAAGTGGGTGCCATTAAAAATGATGCTGCCATCGTTTTTGTAAGATCCAGGATACCTAAAAGAGGCCATTATATACTGGAATGCACTTTATGTACGGAAGATGCTGCTTCTACAGCAATGGGAGCAATAACCACGGCATTCCGCGATTTTCTTGAAAAGATAATACGGGAAGAACCAGATAATTATTTATGGACACACCGCCGCTGGAAGTGGGACTACAATGAATCTTACAAAGAAAAATGGATCGGCAATACCAGGGTGTAATTTTTTATTTGGATGGAATTTGCATGATTATTGCTGCATAGTATCTTTGCAAAAACAGAAATTTACTACCGGTCAGCATGTATTATTTAATTTATGTCCCCCTTTTCCTGCTTTCTTTATTACCACTTCGTGTACTTTATATCCTGAGCGATATTATCTCATTCTTTTTGTTCCGGGTTTTTGGCTACCGGCGAAAAGTAATTGAAAATAATCTTTCCATTGCTTTTCCTGAAAAATCTATTGCTGAAAGAAACAGCATTAAAAGAAAGTTTTACCGCAATTTCACCGACTCCTTTATAGAAACGATCAAATGCCTTTCTGTTCCAAAAAGTTTTTACGACAAACATTGTAAAACTGATTTTAGTTTGTTTGATCAGTTTGCAGCCGAAGGAGTAAGTTGTCAAATGCATGCCTGTCACCAGTTTAACTGGGAATGGATAAACCTGCACTGGTCTGTGCATGTAAAACAGCCGCTGGTAATTGTTTATATGCCCATCAGCAGTAAACCAATTGACAGGCTGTTTTATAAATTCCGTACCAGGTATGGAACATTCATGTTATCAGCCACCGAATCAAGAAAAGCATTTGTGGCCTGGCGTAATAAAACGCATGCACTGGCATTGATTGCCGATCAAAAACCAGCTGCGCCGCAATTTTGTTACTGGCTCAATTTTTTTCACCGGCCAACTGCTTTTGTAACAGGCCCTGAAAAAAATGCTGCGATGAAAAAATGCCCGGTAATTTTTGGCAGGGCATTTAAAACAGGCAGGGGTAAATATGAGTCAAGTCTTACGCTGGCATGCGAAGATGCATCTGCATTAAAACCTGGCGAACTCACCGTGATGTATCGTGATTATATTGAAGACGCCATCCGGCAGCAACCCGACATGTATTTGTGGAGCCACAAACGCTTTAAACACGAATGGGATGAAGCGTACCGCAAATTATGGATCGATCATAAAGAGCCGGCCATTTTACAATCAGTTTAAAACACTGGCTTCTTTTTCGGTCTTGATACTTTTTTGTTCTTTAATTTTTCCCCAGCCACCCAACACGTTTCTCAGGTTATGTGTTCCCTCTCGTTTTAAAAGTGAAGCAGCAATCACACTCCTGTAGCCACCTGCGCAATGCACGTATAAGTTCTGGTTATCTTCAAAATGTGAAAGATTCAACACATCATTCATTTCATTCAATGGAAGGTTTTGTGCACCTGCAACATGCCCGTCCGCAAATTCAGTTTCTCTTCTTACATCTACCACCACTAAATTCGCGTCATGAGGAATATCCATGGCCAACTCATCGGCTTCCACATCAATGATCATATCAACGGGTTCACCAGATTGTTGCCAGGCTTCAAATCCCCCTGCTAAATAACCCTGTATCTTATCAAACCCAACCCTGGATAAACGAACAACTGTTTCTTCTTCTTTACCAGGTTCGGTAACCAAAACCATGGGTTTGTCAAAAGAAAGTAAACTGCCTGCCCATTCAGCAAAGCGGCCCTCCAGCCCGATGAAGATACTGCCGGGAACAAAGCCCTGCGTAAATACAGAAGCATGCCTTGTATCTAAGATGATCATATCATCCTCTTTCAGTTTTTTAAATTCAGGCAGTGATAATGGCGTTAATCCTTTTTGTTTCACTGTATCCAGGCTGGTATAGCCCTGCATATTTATCTGGGCATTGATAGCAAAATATTTTGGCGGCACAGAAAGCCCGTCAGTAACAGCAGCAATAAATTCTTCTTTGCTTTGTGGTTGTAAAGCATAGTTTGTTTTTTTCTGTTCACCAATAGTGCTGAAGGTTTCGGGCCCCATGCTTTTGCCACAGCTGCTCCCTGCACCATGTGCCGGGTACACAATGATGTCATCTGGCAGCGGAAGTATTTTGTTCTGAATGGTATCATACATAATTCCGGCGAGTTCTGCACTGGTCATATTTCCACTGCTCAGGTCAGGGCGGCCTACATCACCCACAAATAAAGTGTCGCCTGTAAATAGTGCATGCGGCTTATCGTTTTCATCACGCAGTAAATAACAACAGCTTTCCAATGTATGTCCCGGGGTATGTAAAACCTGTATAGTTATTTTTCCCAGTTTAAATATTTCGCTGTCTTTTGCATTGTGAACATCGTAACTGGTTACTGCACCGGGGCCATAAATAATAGGTGCACCGGTCTTTTTACTTAGATCTATATGACCACTTACAAAATCGGCATGAAAATGTGTTTCAAAAATATATTTTATACCAGCATTATTTTCTTTTGCCAGCTTAATATATTCTTCTGTATCTCTCAGCGGATCTATAATGGCAACTTCGCCTTCACTTTCGATATAGTAAGCAGCTTCACTGAGGCAGCCGGTGTATAATTGTTTTATGAACATGGTAATTTGTTTGCTTAAGTAAACGGCAAAGGTAAAATAAAAAAGCGTTCAGGCTGTTAGCCTAAACGCTTTACATACTTTTTGCAGAAATTTTAACCAACCAGGTCTTTTACAAACTGGCTGATCTCGTCAATGCGCTTGTAGTTTACAGTGTAGAAAATAAATTTTCCATCACGCTCTGTATTCACAATACCGGCTTTACGCAAAATAGCCAGGTGCTGAGAAGCCACAGATTGCTCCAAACGTAAGCGAACATAAATTTCTGTAACGGTAATTTTTTTCTCATCTTCAATTAATTTCAATAATTGCTGACGCAGCTTATGATTTAAAGCCCGTAAGACCAATGCAGCTTTTTTAAGTGCATTATAATCTACATTAATTGGGGAATTCTTTGCAGAACCTGCGGTGTCCTGCTCTCGAGTTTGAGACGCAACCATCATAGAATTTAATTTTAATATGCTTGAACAATGTTTGAACATCACAAATATACTATTAATTGCTTATGCAACTATATATATTCATTTAATAATAACGTTTTTTTGGGGAATATTATTTCAGTTTTAGATAACTGACTGAAATTCTTTAAGATAGAAAGGTTCGCTGTAGGCCAGGTCTGTAAATTTTTTTTCTGAAAACAGTGAATATGAGGTTGTAGCCAGTGATTGGGGCAAAACGGATACAGATTTGAAAAGAGCATTTGGGTGAATACATATCTTTTGCCATTTATCAGAACCGCTTCCAAAAAATACTATTTTATTATCCAATAATTCTTTTTCAAAAGAAACTGCATTCAGGATCATGGCACAGGGCTGTATGTGCACACGAAGATCCCGGTGATATATAGCTGTGTAAACTTCCATTCGCCGGGCATCTATCATGGGGCAAAATAATAAATTTTCTTCCGGAGTAAATGGGTAAAGAAGCAAAGCAGAAACCGTTAAAATATCGAGCGATCCTATGGTAATGAATGGTTTTTTTAATGCATAGCATAACCCTTTGGCACTTGCAAAACCTACCCTTAACCCCGTATAGGAGCCAGGACCGGCTGTAACTGCTATGGCATCCACCTCTTTTATATGTATACCTGCTGTTTTAGTCAGCTGTTGAATGGCAGTCTGCAAAAAAGAAGCATGTTCTTTTTGTAACTCGTTGGTAAGTACCTGCAAAACCTGTCCGTCTTTTGCAAGACCAACATGCGCATTTTCCGAAGCAGTATCAATATTTAAAATGAGGCTCATTGATTTTCAGTTGCTTCTTTAATTAAAAATTGCGAAGGTTTATACCGGCTGTCTGTTAAATAGAGTTTTTGCAGGAGTGCCAGTATATTTTGTACGCCGATCTGCAAAGCCCATTCAAATGGCCCCAACGGATAGTTGGTGCCCAGTTTCATAGCCGTGTCAATTTCTGCTTTACTGCTTACATCATCTTCCAATGCAAAATAGGCTTCATTAATGATCATGGCAATAACCCTGGCACTTATAAAACCAGATTCATCTTTCACAAAATTAATTTTGATGTGAAGGGATGTGAAAACAGCTTCAATTGCTTCATTGGCTACGCCTGCTATTTCCCAGGATGTTCTGTTTAAAAAACCGGCCCATCCGTTTACGCGGAACACATTGGACGGTAACGACAAGTCGCCAAGTGTTTGTATGACCAGGTTCACTATAACCGGCTTTGCCAAAGAATCAAATCCTGTTGAAATTTCATCCGTGTTTAAACAAAAAAAAGCATCTGCATTTTTATATTGAATAAAATCTGATGCATGTTTCACCCTTTGCCATTCAATATGTGGTCTTGTGGCAGTAAGTTCATTCCATTGATCGTCTGATGCGGCAACAACAATCATCATACTTTTTTTTGCAAAAATAGGTGGTTGAGAAAAGATATATTTGCAATTAAGAAAATAAACAGGACAATCATGAAAAAAATAATCAATACACCCCATGCTCCGGCACCCATCGGCCCGTATAGCCAGGCTGTAATGGCAGGAGATCTGCTTTTTATTTCGGGCCAGGTAGCCCTGGTGCCTGCTACGGGCGAGCTTGCAAATGCCGATCTTACTGAAGAAACGACCCAGGTAATGAAAAACCTGCAGGCCATACTTACTGAGGCGGGTATGGACTTTAGTAATATTGTAAAAACAACCATCTTTTTAAGTGATATGAGTTTGTTTGCAGCCGTAAATGAAATTTATAGCAGCTATTTTACATCAGATTTTCCTGCCCGGGAAACAGTTGCAGTAAAAGGCCTGCCTAAAAATGTTAATGTAGAAATAAGCATGATCGCTTCAAAATGAGTATAGAAAAAACAGTGATCGTTACTGCAAAAGTTCATGATATACTCATTAATACTTTGCAGCAGAAAGGGTTCATCGTATTGTATCTTCCTGGAATAACCTATGATGAGTTGTACGATCTGATCGATAAGGCTGTGGGGCTTATTGTAACCACCCGGATAAAAATCGATAAGAACCTGTTGGATAAGGCCGGTCAATTAAAATGGATAGGCAGGCTGGGCAGTGGTATGGAATTGATCGACGTGGCTTATGCCGAAAGCAAGGGAATACAATGTGTCAGCAGTCCCGAAGGTAACCGGAACGCTGTGGCAGAACACGCTTTGGGTTTGTTGCTGAACCTGATGAATAAGATCAGCAGCAGTTTTGATGAGGTAAAGAATGGAAAATGGATTCGTGAAGAGAACCGCGGTATTGAACTTACCGGTAAAACCGTGGGCATTATCGGTTATGGAAATACCGGCAGCAGCTTTGCCAGGTTACTCTCTGTTTTTAATGTAACCGTGCTGGCCTATGATAAATACAAATATGGTTTTGGAGAAGCCCATGTTAAGGAAGCCAACCTGGATCATATTTGCAGGTATGCGGATGTTATCAGTTTTCATGTGCCCCTAACTGAAGAAACCAGGCATATGGCCCATGAAGGATTTTTTAAAGCATTGAAACAAAAGCCTTATATCATCAACACTTCAAGGGGTGCTGTTATACAAAATTCAGCCTTGATCGATGCCCTTAAACAGGGAATTATAGCGGGTGCAGGCCTGGATGTGCTGGAAAATGAGAAATTAGCAACTTATAATGCAAGAGAAAAGGAAGAATTGGCCTATCTTACCCAACAGCCTAATGTGATACTAACCCCTCATATTGCAGGATATTCAGTAGAAGCTTTTTATAAGATGAGTGCGGTGATACTGGAAAAGCTGAAAGTATAATTTTTTTACTATTTTTGTAATATATGCAACGCCTTAGGCTACCTGAGGCGTTGTATTTTTTTTATTGTTTAAACTGAATTTTATGAGTGCAACCAATTATGTAACCGCAGAAACGTTTGAAAGACTGAAGGAAGAGTTACAGCACCTGAAAGCCGTGGAAAGACCTGCTGCAAGTCATGCCATTGCCGAGGCAAGAGAAAAAGGTGACCTGAAAGAGAATGCTGAGTACGATGCGGCGAAAGAAGCGCAGGGTATGCTGGAGGCAAAAATAAAACAGCTGGAAGGTGTTATTGCCAATGCACGTATCCTGGATGAAAGTAATATTGATACCAGCAAGGTTTCAATCCTTACAAAAGTTACTTTAACCAATATGAATACTAAGAAGCAGGTAACTTATAAGATCGTTTCAGAAAATGAAGCTGATCTTAAGCTGGGTAAGATCTCCGTAACGTCGCCGATCGGTAAAGGGCTGTTGGGTAAAGTTATTGGCGATGAGGTTGATGTAATAGTGCCAGCCGGTGTTCTTAAATTTAAAGTTGAAAAGATCGAGCTGTAATTACCCCTGAAATATTTCAATCCCATTCAGCAGCTGCTGAATGGGATTTTTTTGTGCCTTATATTTACAAAAACATTTGCCATGACCATATTTTCAAGGATCATCAGCGGAGAAATACCGGCTTTTAAAATTGCAGAGAACGACAAATTCATTGCCTTCCTGGATATTGAACCGTTGGTAGCAGGGCATGTACTGGTAGTGCCCAAAATTGAAACAGATAAGATATTTGATGTGCCCGATGATTACCTGTCAGCCTTACTGGTATTTGCAAAACCCATTGCGCATGCTATTGAAAATACTTTTGAATGCAACAGGTGTGGCATCAGTGTAATCGGCCTGGAAGTACCTCATGCACACGTACACCTGGTGCCTATCAACTCAGCAAATGATCTGAATTTTACCCGGCCTAAATTAAAAACTACGCAGGATGAATTAAAAGCTGTGCAGGAAAAATTAACAACCGCACTATCCCTCGTTGATTGAGAGCCTGAAACCTACACCGTGTATGGTTTCCAGTACAATATTGGGGTCAGACTTAAAGTGCTTGCGCAGTTTGGTGATAAAAACGTCCATACTTCTGCCCAGGAAATAATCATCCTTACCCCATACATTCAGTAACACTTCTTCCCGTTTTAATACCTTGTTTTCGTGTTGGGCAAAAAAGCGCAAAAGGTCCGATTCTTTCTGGGTAAGTGTGATTACTTCTTTACCGCTGTAAATTTTTAATTCGTTCACCACAAATTTTAATTTGCCCAGCTGGTAAACTTCTTTGGTATCGGCCTGCAATTTTTTGGTGCGCCGTAAAAAGACCTCAATACGTAAGATCAGCTCTTCTATACTGAAGGGTTTGGTAATATAGTCATCAGCACCCGATTGAAAACCCTTAACCTTATCTTCCTGTAAACTTTTGGCGGTTAAAAAAATGATGGGCACCACATCGCTTTGCTGCCTTATTTTCTTTGCCAGCGAAAAGCCATCCCTGACCGGCATATTTATATCGAGCAGGCAAATGTCAAACCCCTTTTTCTGAAATTGCTGCCAGGCTACTTCCCCATCCGGGCAATGGGTTACCTCAAAACCAACATCCTGCAATGAATCTTTGATCACAAATCCAAGAGAGAGATCATCTTCAGCGAGTAAAATTTTACCTTTTGACATGCTATTGTGTTTTATTTAAGGGATAATTTAATTGTAAAGGTGCTTCCGCTTCCCAATTCACTTGCCACTTCAATTTTTCCATGATGCGCATCAACCACTTTTTTCACAAAGTTCAGGCCCAGGCCAAATCCTTTGCTGGTATGCAGCTCGCCATCGGTTATACGGTAAAACCTTTCAAATATTTTCTTCTGGTGTTCTGCTGCAATACCTATGCCATTATCTTTAATAGCGATCAGCAGCACAATGCCATCCACTTTCGTACTGATGTCAATAACCGGTGCCGGCGAGTATTTGATGGCATTTTCGATCAGGTTTATCAGACATAACCTTAAATAAGCCCTGTCGGCATTCACCTTCACATCCTGCATGGCAAAATCTGTTTTAACAATGGCACGGCGCTGTTCTATTAACGGCTGCAGGTCGTTAATGGATTCCTTTATCAGTAAATTAATATCGAATTTTTCTTTTTCAAGCGGCAGACTGCTCCTGTCGGTATAGGCAATTTCCAGTAAACGCTGCACCTGCGATTGCAGGTGTGATGTTTGTTCATGAATAATGCCTGCATAGTTTTTCAGCTTCTCGGGTTTTTCAATGATGTTTTGCTGTTGCAATACATCGGCAGCGATCTTGATCACTGCCAGTGGGGTTTTAAATTCATGCGTGAAATTATTTACAAAATCCCGCTGTGTTTCATTAAAGAATTTTTGCCGGTACAGGTAAAAAATGCTGAATCCAAAACCGATCAAAACCAGCAGCAGCAGGCCACTGGAAGCGATCCAGAACCTCATCTGCTTGATAATGTACTGGCCCCGGTGCGGAAAATACAAAGCGATATAAGGATAATCCCGCTCATACACCTGCAGTTCTTTTTCGTTGGGTGACGGGAAATAGGAGTCGGGCAGATCAATATAATGTCCGGATATGTATTTTTTACTGTAAGGGTCATACACTGCTGCCCGGCAATCGGTATATACATCAAAATCAGTAAGCTCACCTTTCAGGTTTACCCAAAGTTCATCCAGGTTGGGACTGCAGTCTATTCTTAACAGATATACATCGGGATTTACATTCTCAATGACCTTCTGCACATTGTCTTTTACATCACTTACCAGCTGCATATCATCATACAAACTCTTGATGCTTTTTGATACATTGATGTTGAACTGTTTCTCCTCGTATAAATATACTTTTTGCAGCCATACCAGCTGTATGGCCACAATAATGGTGATCAGCACGGTGCTGGTTAAAATTACCAGTCTTAATGTTTTTGAACGGATGACCATTGTTGATTAGAGCTTATTAATGCACATGAAATTAAACAGTGCCTGGCTAAATTTTGTTAATGCCAGGTTAAGTATTTTACGGCTGCTTTTTGGTTTTTACCTTATCGGGGTTCTTTGCCAGGAAATCTTTCCAGCCGCTTACCTTTTCACCACTGCCGGGCAAGGCAGTTTTTTGCTGGTAGTAATGGCATACGGCCACAGCCAGGGCATCGGTAGCATCAAAATGCTTTGGATCTTCGGTAAATGACAATATCTGTTGCAGCATTTTCATGACCTGTTCCTTGGCCGCATTACCATTGCCGGTTACCGATTGTTTTACTTTTTTGGGTGAGTACTCGGTCACATCCAACCCGTGCCGCATAGCCGCTGCAATGGCCACGCCCTGCGCCCTGCCCAGTTTAAGCATACTCTGCACATTCTTACCAAAAAAAGGCGCTTCAATGGCAAAGGAATCGGGCTGGTATTTGGTGATGAGGCCGCTTACAGTATTAAAGATCAGCTGCAGTTTGCGGTAACTGTCGCTTACTTTGCCTGGCTGCAACACCCCCATTTCCAGTAAGGAGATTTTATTTCCCGTTACCTTTATCAGGCCATAACCCATCACGATCGTTCCCGGATCGATCCCTAAAATAATGCTTGATTTATTTTGCAAACCGCTTGATTTTTTCAGAATTACCACCTGTTTTTTCGGCTAAGGCAGTACTTCGTAATAATTAAAGTAACATTGTGTATTGAACAAAAGTATCAAAATATTACTCAAGTGGATTATTGGTCCGCTGCTGGCCGTATGGCTTTTTTATTCACTGTACCAGCAGGTAAGGGCGCAGCCCGATATTGATGCCTCAGTAGCACTTATTAAAACGCTGCCTTTTGGCGCCAATGCCTGGAAATTCTGGACAGTTATCCTGTTTGTTTTTGTAAACTGGGGCCTGGAAGCCAGGAAATGGCAGGTGCTGATGCAGGTACTGCAACCCATCTCTTTTATTACTGCATTTAAATCGGTATTATGCGGTGTAACTTTTTCTTTGAACACACCCAACCGCATGGGCGAATATGGCGGGCGTATTCTTTTTGTGGATGAAGGGAAACGTATTAAAGCTGTTACGCTTTCTATTGCAGGAGGCATGGCACAGTTAATAATTACCATGCTCATGGGTTGCCTGGGATTGCTTTACCTGCTGGTAAAACCCGGCACTACAGAATTGACAATGGGTATAACTGTTTTTTGGTTAAGGATATTCTTTTACGGCAGTATACTGGGAACCCTGGTTTTCGTTTTTTTCTTTTTCAGGCTGGGCTGGCTGATAAGGCTTTTACAAAAACTGCCATATTCGCACCGGTTTTTAAAATACATGAACGTTTTGGAAACATTCGATGCGAAAATTTTGTTAAGGTTACTGTTTATTTCACTCCTCCGGTACATTGTTTTCGTTTTACAATACATCTTTATGCTGCAGTTATTGCAGGTAGAACAGGATCTATGGACCGGGTTCTGGATAATTACCGTAATGTTCTGGATACTGGCCATCATTCCGTCTTTTGCTATTGCAGACCTGGGCATCAGGGGCACGGTTGCAAAAACATTATTTTCGTATAGCAGTAACACGCTTGGAATTTTAACGGCAACTTTTGGCATTTGGTTTGTTAATCTTTTCATCCCGGCCCTAATCGGGAGTTTATTAATTTTAGGAATTAAAATAAAAAAAGAAAAATGATCAGCTACTTTAAACCAGCTTCCTTAATCATTGCCCTATGTAGTTTTAGTTTTACAACCCATGTTGAAGATCCCTGCAATATCCGGAACACTGCCTTTAAAGCAGATGAAGAAATAAAAATGAAAGTGTTTTACAGCACACTGGGTATGTATGTAGGAGCCGGTGAAGCCACTTTTACTTCTTCGCTGGAACGGTATAATGGCAAACCGGTATACCACCTGGTGGGTGTAGGTTCTACCTATTCTTTTTTTGATGGCTTTTTTAAAGTACGGGACAGGTATGAAAGCTTTGTGGATACCACAGACCTGCTGCCTTATAAATTTGTACGCAATATAGATGAGGGTGGATACAAAAAATACAACAATGTGACCTTTAACCATACTGCCAATACGGCGGTTAGTACCAATGGGGTTTTTAAGGTTACCGATTGCATACAGGATGTGGTGAGTATGGTGTACTACTGCCGTAATATTAATTTTGATAAGTATAAAGTGAATGATAAGATCCTGTTCGATATGTTCCTGGATGATGAAGTGTTTCACATGTACATCCGTTATATGGGCAAGGAAACCATTAAAACCCGTTACGGAAAATTCAATGCTATAAAAATAAGGCCGCTGCTGATCAAAGGAACCATTTTTGAAGGTGGCGAAAAAATGACCGCCTGGCTGAGTGACGACCCCAATCATGTATTGCTAAGAGCCGAAAGCCCGATTGCTGTTGGAAGTATTAAAGTGGATATGATGGGATATAAGAACCTGCGGTATCCGTTAAGTTCGCTGATAAAAACAAGATAGATTTTAGTTATCTGGCCACTCTACAAAGCTTTTATAACTACACGATCTTACAGCAATAGAAAGTATCTGCATTTTCAGAAGGCGCTTAGTGGCCTGACAACTACAGATCTGCCAGCTTAAAGGTATCTTTTACTTTTATTCCTTTTTCTGTTATTTGCAAATTGCAGCATTCGATAAGCGGATCATGTTCAAAGAACAGTACATAATCGTTTTGCTGCGCCTCTGTAAGAAATAACTTCTTCTCGTTTAAAGTAGTAAGCGGAAACATATCGTAAGCCATTACATAAGGTAATGGTATATGTGCGGCAGACGGAAGCAGGTCGGCCATGAATACAACTTTTTTTCCTTTATAATTTATTGCAGGAAGCATCATGGCATCGGTATGGCCTGATACAGTGAAAAAAGAGAGGTCAGCTATGATCTTTGATTCATTCATGGCCGGTATATCATCATTGGGGCTAAAGAATTTCAGCTGCCCGCTCTCCTGTATAGGTAAAATATTCTCTTTTAAAAAACTGGCTTTTTCCCGGGCATTGGGTTCTGTGGCCCATTTCCAGTGCCTTTCATTACTCCAGTAAGTGGCATTCTTAAATGCCGGCACTAATTTGTCTCCATCCCTTACAATGCTTCCGCCGCAATGATCAAAATGCAGGTGCGTTAAAAAAACATCGGTAATATCATCTTTGCTGAAACCATGTTGTGCCAGGGATCTGTCCAGTGTATCATCACCATGCAGATAATAATGCCCGAAGAATTTTGCATCCTGTTTATCACCCATACCGTTATCAACCAGTATCAGTTTACCCCCATCTTCTATCAGTAAACAACGCAGGGCCCAGCTGCACATATTATTATCATCGGCCGGGTTTAACTTGTTCCAGATGCTTTTGGGAACCACACCAAACATGGCACCGCCGTCTAATTTAAAAAAACCGGTGTTGATGCTGTATAATTTCATGATGCAAAATTAGTAAGTAACCGCTTTGCTTTTTTGAGCAGCGTTTGTAAACAATAAAAATAATAACCCCAATGCAAAAAATACAACCAGCGATAAAATAGACTCCCGGATGCTGCTGATACCTTCAATAAATCCAAAAGTGAATAACCCGATAACGATGGCAAATTTTTCTGTAACATCATAAAAGCTAAAGAAAGACGCCGTGTCTTTTGTTTCGGGCATCAGCTTGGAATAAGTGGAACGGCTGAGTGATTGTATACCACCCATCACCAGGCCTACCAGCGATGCAAGGATATAAAAGTGCAATTCCGTGGTTATAAAGTAACCGGTTATGCAAACACCGATCCACAGCAGCACGGTAAAGATCAGCACTTTGATATTTCCATACCTGGCCGATAGTTTAGACATGGCCACAGCACCTGCAATGGCCACCAGCTGAATGATAACAGCTGTAATGATCAGTTTATCATCGGCCAGCTTTAATTCCTTGATGCCAAAATCTATAGCTACCAGCATTACGGTTTGTACGCCCATACTGTAAAAGAAGAATGCAGACAGGAACCTTTTTAATACCGGCATTTTTTTAACCTGCTGCCAAACGAGTTTTAATTCGTGAAAGCCATTAGACAAAACGTGGGTCTTTGCTTTTCGGTCTGTTTTAGGACTAATGGGTAACCTGCTGAAAGTAATTTGTGCAAAACCAACCCACCAGATACCGACCAGTAAAAAAGTGAGGGTTAAGGCCAGGCCTTTATCTTCCATGGTCATTACCAGGGCAAAACCTACCAATTGCATCAGCACGCTGCCAATATAGCCCATGGTATATCCCTTAGCGCTGATGCGGTCCATATCCTCTTCTGAAGCAATCTCCGGCAGGTAAGAATTATAAAATACCTGGCTGCCGTAAAAACCAATACCGGCAAACATAAAACACATCAGCCCCAGTGTAACATGATCTTTATCGAAAAAATAAAGCAGGGAGCAACTTGCTGCGCCGAGGTAGCAGAAAAACCGCATGAAATTTTTCTTATTGCCTTTATAATCTGCAATGGAAGACAAAATGGGCGAAAGCAAGGCAATTACCAGGAAACCGAATGCCAGTACATAATCCTTCAACTCGGTATTTACAAAGCGACGGCCTAAAAAGGTTATGCCATCGGGAAAGTTTTTTAAAGATGTTACTGCCGCATAATAAGCCGGGAAAAAAGTGGTGGTAATTACCAGGTTGTACACCGAGTTGGCCCAGTCGTACATAGCCCAGCCATTCAATACTTTTTTAGATGCAGTTTGCATGGTTTTTATTTAAGGAAAGATGAAAATAGTAAATATCAGGGTATTACGGTAACAAAAAAACAACCCCCGCTTTTGGCAGGGGTTAAGGATAGCATACTTAAGCAGTTAGTAATGGCCTATTTCAATGTATCTGAAAGCGGCTTTGCATATCCAAGATTTTTAAAGGGCTTTAAATTTTCGTCGGTTAGCTGAATGGTAACGGGGGCATTATTAAATACCTTTTCGGATATGAATGCACCAAAGATCAGGAAGTTGTTATCGAATTCTGGGGTTAATTTCTTTTCATCCACCACAAAGTTCAGGTTAAATGTATCTTTTATTTTTTCCAGTTGCACGGTAGCTGTAATACTGTCCTGGAAATATTCCTGCTCTTTTAAATAGAGTGCCAGCTTTTTTGCCAGTGCTTCATCAACGCCTTCGCCTTTGTAATACACATTATGCTTTTTGTCAAGTTTGTATTCTTTGCCATAATTGCCGGTGCAGGCGCCCAGGCTTACAATGAGAGCAATGAAGCAAAATAATTTTACATTTTTCATTTTCCTGAATTAGGTAATGCATAATTACCCAATATTCCTGAAAGGATATATACCCTGCAGTGGGTATATTAAGACCTGATATAACCGGTGTAAATAAGGATGAGTAATACAATACCCTCAATGATGCGGTAATAACCCCAAACCTTAAAACCATGCTTTTTTAAAAAGCCTATAAAAAATTTAATGGCGAGCAGGGCAACAACAAATGCCACTACATTGCCAATGGCCAGTTGCTTTATTTCTGCGGATGAGAAGCCTCCGTAATCTTTATAATACTTGTATAATTTATAAGCGGTAGCAGCCAGCATGGTAGGCACGGCCAGGAAGAAAGAGAATTCTGCTGCAGCGTTGCGGGTAAGTTTTTGCTGCATACCGCCAATGATGGAGGCTGCACTGCGGCTTACACCCGGAATCATGGCAATGCATTGCCAGGTACCGATCATGATGGCTTTTAAAAAAGAAATATCTTCTTCTTTATCAACTGTTGGATTCTTGAAAGCTTTGTCAATAAAAATTAAAATGATACCGCCAACCAGCAGCGATACCGCAACTGTTACAGAGCTTTCCAGCAGGGCATCGATCTTTTTTGAGAACAGGAAACCTAAGATCAGGGCAGGAACAACACCCGCTGCAATTTTTGCGTAGAACTGCCAGTTCTTAAAATTGAGGAATTTTTTCCAGTACAAAACAACCACGGCTAAAATGGCGCCCAGCTGTATGGCTACGGTAAACACTTTACTGAAATCATCTTCCGTTATGTTCAGTAATTTTTCGGTGATGATCATGTGGCCGGTAGAAGATACCGGTAAAAATTCCGTCAGCCCTTCTACAATGCTGATGATGATATTCTGTACTGTTGTCATGTAAGTGTTTTAAAAGAAAAAAGCGAAGTAATCACTCCGCTATAAATTCTTAATTCTTAATTCTTAATTTTTAATTGGTTTTCGATTTTTTCATAATTGCAAATATCTCAATAATGAAACCAGCAATGATGAGCATGGGTGCAATGGTGATACGGGTAGTGCTGTACACTTCATCCTTATTAAACACTTTGGGATCGGCGCTTTTACCGCCGGCCATTAAAAAAAAGCCCAAAGCCAGTACCGCCAGGCCAATCAGCATCCACATATAATTCCATTTATCAAACAAAGGATTGGGGGTTGCAGAACCGGTAGTTTTTTTTATTTGTTCGCTCATTTTATTTTCGGTTGAAGACGCAATTTAATATAAATCATCCAATTTCATACGCAGGTATTTAATTACCGAGCGATGGGTGCTGAATAAAGAAATACTGATGCCTAGTATGATGATGGCCAGGAACAGCAGGATCATACTCGTATTATCATGCAGCACCTTGAATTTGGGCTCAAAAGCCTCTATTACTGCAATGGTTGACCAGAGTGCTGTTATGGATATGCCTGCCGAAATAAGCCCGTTGATAACAGCCCTGATGTTTATGGGTTTGGTAATGAACCACCGGGTAGCCCCCACCATCTGCATGGTCTTTATTAAAAACCGGTTGCTGTACATGGCCAGCCTGACGGTATTATCAATGGAAAAAACCACCAGTATGGTCAGTAAAATTGCGAATGCCAGAAACAGGTAAGCAGCCGTTTTTACAAATTTGCTGATCTGGGCAATGGTTTCTGTGGGGAACTGAAAATCATTGATAAGCCCCGGAAACCTTGTAAGCAGGTCATTGGAAAGTATATTCAGGCTGTCCTTTTGTACATATTGTGCTTTTATATAAAAATCAACACTTTCCGGCAATGGGTTTTCATCCAGGAATTTTTTCCAGGTGCTGTCATTATCCTTATTCCATTTTTGTATAGCCATTTCACGGGTTACATATTGCACATCTTTAGCGTAGGGAATTGCTTTTATATAATTGGTAAGACTGTCGATCCTTTTCTTTTGCACTGTAGGATTGAGCCATGCATGTACCTGGATGTTCTCTTTAGCAAAATCGCCGGTTTTACGCAGGTTTAAAAAGAACCAGCCAACAATACCAAATAAAAATAAGACCAGGGCTACGCCAATAATGGCATAGGCATAGGTTGGTTTACCCCGCTTGCTGCTTGCTTTTCCAAATTGAGCCATATCTGTTTTTGTTAGGGAGTTAGTAAACGTTGCTTTTACAAGCCGGGCAAAAATAAAGGATTTTAGCTGCTTTGCCGTATTTTTGCCCTCTACAAAACGACTGCCTGCCGTATTTATTTTTATAAATGTATATGATGATTGGTGATTGAGGGAGTAAATAACTTTTCTTTCACATTTGC
>JBJTMN010000255.1:0-15126 GCA_046070545.1 Ferruginibacter sp. | reverse complement strand
AGCTGCTTATTTTATTTTTGCAGCTGCCGTAGTTGATTTTTTAGATGGCTTTGTTGCCCGTTTAATGAATGCTGCATCCGAAATGGGCAAGCAGCTGGATTCGCTGAGCGATGTGGTGAGTTTTGGCGTAGCACCTTCAGTGATCTTATACCAGCTGCTGCGTGTTAGTTTTATTAAGGAAGAGAACGGGCTGGAAACTTCCATAGCCTGGTTGCTGCCTGCTTTCCTGGTGGCCTGTGCAGGTGCTTACCGGTTGGCAAGATTTAACTTAGATAATTCGCAGTCTTATGGATTTAAGGGTGTACCCATACCGGCCGGTGGGCTGCTGATCGCATCATTACCACTGATACTGCATTTTGGCAATCCCTATTTTGATGTGAGTGATATACTTACCAATAAATGGGTGCTGTATGCAATCATATTGATAGTCAGCTGGCTGATGGTATCCACCCTACCACTGATGGCATTAAAGTTTAAGGACTATACCATAAAAAATAATCTTCCTAAAATCATATTACTGGCAGCAGCTGTTGTATCAGCATTATTATTTCACTGGCTGGCAGTTCCGCTGGTTTTTATCGTGTACATTATTTTATCTTTGCTTTATAAACAACAACCATCATGATATTTACAGTTCAGATAAAAGTTATGCCACTTAAAGACCTGCTTGATCCGCAAGGGAAAGCGGTTATGGGTGGGCTGCAGAATTTAGGTTTAAATAATGTTACCGATGTGCGTATAGGGAAGCATATTGATCTGCAGATTGAAGCTGACAGTAAAGAAAATGCATTGGCTGCTGCAGACGATGCTGCCAAAAAATTACTGGCAAACCCGGTGATGGAAGTGTATGAAATATCAATTAGTTAATTAGCTGATTAGCTAATGTGCTAATTTTTTTAAGTTCATGTAGTGTTCTTGAAAAAGCGAGCTTTTAAAATTCAAGGAATTAGCAAATTGGCACATCAGCACATCAGCACATTATGCTTTATCTCATACCATCTCCCATTGGCAACCTGGCAGATATCACTTTCAGGGCTGTTGATATTCTAAAATCAGTAGACCTTATTCTTGCAGAAGATACCCGTACTTCCTCGGTACTGTTAAATCATTACCAGGTTCTAAAACCCATCACGCCTTATCATCAGCATAACGAACATAAAATACTGGCTCATTTAACTGAGCAGCTTGCCGGCGGAAAAACCATGGCATTGCTTACCGATGCCGGCACTCCGGGTATCAGTGATCCTGCTTTTTTACTGGTAAGGGAATGTATCAAGAACAATATTAAAGTAGAATGCCTGCCCGGTGCCACGGCTTTTGTGCCTGCATTGGTAAACAGCGGACTGCCTACCAACAGTTTTTGTTTTGAAGGTTTTCTGCCGTTAAAAAAAGGCAGGCAAACCAGGATGAAAAAACTGGCTGAAGAGGAACGTACCATGGTTTTTTATGAAAGTCCGATGCGGCTTGTGAAAACACTCCACGAATTCATACAGTACTTTGGTGCCGAAAGGCATTGCTGCGTAAGCCGTGAACTTACCAAGAAATTTGAAGAGAATGCCAGGGGTACTTTACGGGAGGTACATGACCATTTTAATGCAAAAACAGTAAAGGGTGAGATCGTGATCGTAGTTGCCGGCCTGCAGTAATCATTTCTCAGTTTTATGCTTTTCATAAAGCTATTTTACCGAAATTTACCATCACTAAATTTTATTTCATGAAGAGATCAATTGCATTAATTGCTGCGATGTTATGTTTTACTATTTCATTTGCGCAGCCCGACCGCTGGCAGCAAGCCGTTAAGTACAGCATGAATATTGATATGGATGTAAATACCAACAGGTTTACCGGCAAACAAAAACTGGAATACAGTAACAATTCGCCCATTGCACTTAATAAAGTGTTTTATCATTTATATTTTAATGCCTTTCAGCCCAACAGCAGTATGGATGTACGAAGCCGTGAGCTGGGTAAGGTATTGGTAAATAACCGGCCCGACTGGGATGGAAGGGTGAAAGACCGTATTGTAAATCTGAAGCCTGATGAAATTGGCTATCAGAAAATTATTTCACTGAAGATGAACGGTGTTCCTCAGCTATTCAAATATCACGAAACCATTCTGGAAGTGAACTTAACCAAACCAATTGCAGCAAAATCCAAAGTGGTTTTTGAGATGGAATTTGAAGCACAGGTTCCGCTACAGATACGCCGTAGCGGAAGAGATAATCCAACAACCGGTGTGCGATACAGCATGAGCCAGTGGTATCCTAAAATGTGTGAGTACGATTATGAAGGCTGGCATCCTACCCCTTATGTGGCCAGGGAGTTCTATGGCGTTTGGGGCGATTATGATGTAACCATCAATATTGATAAATCGTATAAACTGGGCGGAACAGGCGTGTTGATGAACGCCAATGAAATAGGCTGGGGTTATGATGCACCCGGTACAGAACTGAAACCAACTACCAAAGCAAAACGCAGCTGGCATTTTGTTGGGCAAAATATTCATGATTTTGTTTGGTGTGCCGATCCTGAATACAGGCACCTTGTTTATAAAATGCCCAATGGAGGAACAACCCTGCATGCTATTTATAACTTTAAAGAGAATGATGCAAACAATGACTCTGCCTGGGCCCGGGTACTCACCGCGGCTTCGGTAGCATTGCCCTTTATGGAGAAGAATTTTGGTAAATATCCTTACCCTCAATATTCATTCATACAGGGCGGGGATGGTGGTATGGAATACCCGATGGCCACCTTGCTGGTGGGGCCAGGATTAGGAACTGTTTTTCATGAATGGATGCATAGCTGGTACCAGATGATGCTGGGTACCAATGAAAGTATGTATGCATGGATGGATGAAGGGTTTACCAGTTATGCCGAAGACCTAATCACCAAATTCTATGATAATAAATCTGCTTTACAGGGATTCAGGGAGTCGTTGCAGCAAAATCCAAACAATAAAAACCTGAAAGACATTGTTGAAAACTGCCCGGAAGATCATAGCGGTGCTTATTTCAGTTATTTTCAATTAGCCAAAAGCGGCTTTGAAGAACCAATGACCACGCATGCAGATCATTATAATTCCAATTATGGTTACAGTAATGCAGCTTATTCAAAAGGTGAAGTCTTTATGGAGCAGCTGGGATATATTGTTGGGGCAGAGACCAGGAATAAGATATTACTGGAATATTATAACCGCTGGCGTTTTAAACATCCTAACGCCAATGATTTTATCAGGGTCGCTGAAGATGTGAGCGGAATTCAGCTTGATTGGTATAAAGAATACTGGGTGAATACAACGAAGACCATTGATTATAAAATTGACAGTCTGTGGGAAGAGAATGGTGTATCAAAAATACGCCTGAAAAGAGTTGGCAATATGCCTATGCCGATAGATCTGCAGCTTACCTATACCGATGGAAGTACTGAGATGTTCAATATACCCCTGAACCTGATGTTTGGAAATAAACCAGGTGAAGCACCGGCACAAAAGCGAACAGTTCTTGATGAGTGGAGGTGGACACATCCTACCTATATTGTTGAGATGAAACGAAGGCTGACCGATATAAAAATTGCAGAGATCGATCCGTCAAAACGGATGGCAGATATTGACCGGAAAAATAATAAACTGGAATTAACCTGGTAATATAATTTAAATGGAAATTAATATTCGCAGGATCAATATTGATTATGTTGCCGCATTATCTGTTTTGGCAAGACAAACATTTTATGATACGTTTACAGGCACCTGTTCGGAAGAAGATATGCAGTCTTACCTGGATAACTATTACAGCAAAGAACAATTGGGTAAGGAATTACTGGATGAAGCAATGTTTTGTTTTTTTGCCGAGGTAGATGGGTTGCCGGTTGCCTACCTACAGTTTAAAGAAAATTATGAGAGCTTTCCGGAAATTAAAAAATGGAAAGCACTGGAATTGAAAAGAATTTATGTACAGAAAGAACTACAGGGGAAAGGGATAGCCCAGAAACTGATGGAGTTCTTCCTGGACTTTGCTTCTGAAAATAAATACCAAGCCGTGTGGCTGGGTGTATGGGAACATAATATCCGGGCACAAAAATTTTATGAAAAATACGGATTTGCAGATTCGGGATATACCCATGATTTCCCGATAGGCAATACACCGCAAACGGATAAATGGTTTTGGAAGTTTTTATAAAAACAAACCCCGGAAATTTCCGGGGTTTTGTTTGTGCTTGCTTAGCTATTGTTGTTATCGTCCAAAATATTTATTAACGGCTTCAACCCGGTTGGAAACGTGAAGTTTTTCATAAATATGGTATACATGCTTGCGTACAGTTTCGGTAGTTATAGTTAATTTGTCTGAGATCTCTTTATATAATAGCCCGGTGGATAACATTTCCAGTATCTCATTTTCCCTTTTGGAAAGTACATCCAGGGAAACACCTATACCTGATGAACTATTTGTAATGGGGTTATTTTGAAATGCTGCTACTACTTTACTGGCAATCTGGCTGCTCATAGGAGCCCCGCCTTGTATGAGTTCGGTAATACCATCCAGTAATTTGGCAGGTTGTGTTTTTTTAAGGATGTAACCGCTTGCCCCGGCACGCAGTGCTTCAAATATTTTTTCATCCTCTTCATAAATCGTACACATCATGAATAATATCCCGGGGTTGATGGTCTTTAATTCCCTCACTACTTCAATACCGTTCATCCCGTCACCCAGGCCAATATCCATTAAAACAACCCTGGGGTTTAGCAAAGGTAATTTTTCAAGGGCTTCCTCACCGGTGGTACAGGATCCTGCAAGTGTAAAATCATCAGAAGACTCAATGATTTGTTCCAGTGCCTGTCGGATATCATGATTATCTTCAACTATTGCTACAGAATTATTCATATGGCAAAAGTGATATTATTAATTCATTTGAACAATACCCTAAAGTGGTAATAAAATATTACCTGTATGGAATATAGAGCAGATATTTTTCAGCAAAAAATTCATCCGGAAATATCTTTTCGATTTCCCAAACCATTGGTTTGCAGCCGCTCTCAAATATTTCTTGTGTTAAGTCGCCGCCTTTGAGACAAATAAGCCCGTTTGGCACACCCGCCAGGGCAATCTTATTTTTTTGAATAAGTGGCCTGCTCCAGTGCCACAGATCTTTTAAAGGAGCCACAGCCCTGGAAATAACCGTATCAAATTTCCTGTTTTTAATATCCTCAGCACGGCTGTGTTGTGTAGTAAGATTATCCAATCCGATGGCTGCCGATATTTCGCTAACTACTTTCAGTTTTTTATTGATGCTGTCAACCAGGTGAAATCTGGCTTCAGGAAACATGATGGCCAGTGGTATACCAGGGAACCCTCCGCCACAGCCCAGGTCCATTACCTGCATATCTTTTATAAATTCAAATTTTGCGGCAATGGTCAACGAATGTAAAACATGGTGTTTATAAAAGTTGTCCATATCCTTGCGGGAGATGACATTTATTTTCGAATTCCAGTCGGTATACAGTTCTTTCAGAGCAGCAAACTGTTCTATCTGCTTTGGAGAAAAATCCGTAAAATATTGTTGTATCAGTTCCATATAAAAATCAAAAGTTATCCTCCGGCTATGCTCAGGACAAAAGGCAAGGTGAAACAGGTTTCTTTTACTTCCAGGCTTTGCCAGGCCTTTTGAAAACAGCCACTGCAAATATCAGGTAATAAAAAAACATCCAGATATCTATTATGAAAAACCATGGATACATAGCCTGCTCATTTAGTTTTTTCATGCTGGGATATAAAATGATCCCCTGTATCAGAAACCGGATACCAAATACGATCATTGCCAGTTGCCAGTTATAGAATATAAGAGAAGCTGCCAGCAGCGGGTAAAACATGATGTGTGAAAATGTATATAAACCGAGCAGAAATTTATGCAGGGGTTTATAAAATTTCCCCGTGCTGTAATGCCTGTTCTTTTGCCTTATCCAGGCGCCCCAGGTTTTAGGAGGTTCGCTTAAGGTAAAGGCCTCTTTGTCAATATTTATCCTGGTATTCTTTTTTGTAGCAGCCATATTGATGAACAGGTCGTCATCGCCGCTGGCAATATTGTTATGGGCAGAAAAACCTTTGTGGCGGAAAAATATAGTTTTCTTATAACTGAGGTTACGACCCACGCCCATATAAGGCCTGCCCGCAAGGGCGTATGAAAAATATTGCAGGGCAGTATGAAAGGTTTCCCATCGAACGACCTTATTCAGTAAACCTTGTTTTTTATGATAGGCTCCATATCCCAAAACAATTTCTGTGTTCTCATCAAAGCTTTGCTGCATCTTGTCTATCCAGAATTCGCTGGCAGGAACACAGTCTGCATCGGTAAGTAAAACAATTTCGTGTTTGGCTGTTTTTATACCAATGCTCAGTGGGAATTTTTTACCAGGTATCAGTTTGGCTTCCTGTTTTAATTCCACTACCTGTAGCTGGCGGTACATTTTCTGGAATTCTTCCAGCAGGTATTTACTATCGTCAAAGGAATTATCATCTACCACAATCACTTCGTGCGTTGTGTTGTATTGCTGAACCAGCGATCCCGGCAGATTTTTCGCTAAATTTGCGGCTTCGTCACGTGCGCAAATGATCACAGAGACTGGATGGGTTTGCGAAACTGCTTTCTTTTTAGGTTTGTAAAATGCAAATCTTACAAAAAAGAAAAGGTAATAAAAAAGCTGTATTAAGGTTACCAGGCAAAAGGCATAAAAAAGCAGTTGCCCGATCTGGGTAAAATTCATGTGGCAAAAATAAGGAATGGGAGTAAGTAAAAATTCATAATTCAAAATTCAAAATAATTAATGGCTGCATTACAATTTGACCTTCAGCACACAGATACTTTATCAAAAGCAAGGGCAGGAAAGATAACGACAGATCACGGAGAAATTTTAACGCCTATTTTTATGCCCGTGGGTACCGTTGGCAGTGTAAAAGCTGTTACCCAGCAACAATTGCATGATGAGGTAAAAGCACAGATCATATTGGGTAATACCTATCATTTGTACTTAAGGCCCGGATTGGAGATCCTGGAAGCAGCCGGTGGCCTGCATAAATTCAACGGCTGGGATAAACCGATACTAACAGACAGTGGTGGTTACCAGGTTTTTTCATTGGCCAGCAACCGGAAGCTTACCGAAGAAGGAGCTTTGTTCCAGAGCCATATTGATGGCAGCAGGCATTTGTTTACTCCGGAAAAAGTGATGGACATACAAAGGATCATCGGCGGTGATATTATCATGGCTTTTGATGAATGTCCGCCATACCCCAGTGATTATAAATATGCTAAGGATAGCATGGAGCTTACGCATCGCTGGCTCGATCGTTGTTTTGACAGGTTCAATTCAACGCCGGATAAATACGGTTATACTCAAAATCTGTTTCCGATTGTACAGGGCAGTACTTATAAAGACCTGCGTACTGCTTCTGCAGAATTTATTGCGTCAAAAAATGCAACCGGTAATGCCATTGGTGGCCTCAGCGTAGGCGAACCTATGGAAATGATGTACGAGTACACAGAACTTTGCTGTGATATTCTGCCGGTGCAAAAGCCACGTTACCTGATGGGTGTGGGCACACCCTGGAATATACTGGAGGGTATTGCACTGGGGGTGGATATGTTTGACTGTGTAATGCCCACCCGTAATGGCCGCAATGCTATGTTATTTACCACCAACGGTGTCATTAATATTGATAATAAAAAATGGGAGAAGGATTTTTCGCCCATTGATGAAGGGATGGATTGCCCGATGAGCAACTACTACAGCAAAGCCTACCTGCGTCACCTGATGAAAGCAAAAGAGTTTCTGGGACTTACCATTGCCAGTGTGCATAACCTGGCTTTCTATTTATGGCTGGTTGGCGAGGCCCGTAAACATATACTGGCAGGAGATTTTACAAGCTGGAAAGATGAAATGGTTGTTAAACTGCAGCAACGGCTGTAGTATTTACAACCCATTAACAAAAAAGCAGGGCTGCGGCACAATAATTGAAAAATATCAACTTGTATTTTTTTAATTTATCTTTAAAACCTTAAACCCCGTCTATAATGAAGCAGAAAATACTCAGCAGCCTCATTGTTTTACTAGCGCCTTTATTTGCTTTTTGCCAGAATGGTAACGTACAGGATGCAAGCATACCCAAAGATGCTCCTGTAAACGTTCGCCTGACCGATTTTAAAAACAATGTACTCAACAATGAGATCGTTATTTTTAAAAGTAAACTGAACGGAAAAGAATACCAGGGCTTAACCGATTCCCTGGGTAAATTTTCCTTCCGGTTACCGGTAGGAGATAAATACGAAATATACATTTTGGGCTTTAAAGATTCTACCCTCAATGAAAACGTATTGACCATACCACCAACCACCGGCAAGGCTTATTATAAAAACCCCTTTGTGGTAGACATACAACATATGCCTGCCAAGAGTTTCATATTGGAAGATTGTAATTTTGAGACCGGCAAGGCCGATCTGAAGGAAGAATCATTTAAGGTTATTGATGAACTGGTGGCTTACCTGAACCGTAAAGATGATGAACGTATTGAACTGGGCGGGCATACAGATAATGTTGGGAATGCAAAAAGTAATCAAATATTATCGGAGGCAAGGGCAAACACCGTGCGCACGTACCTGATATCAAAAGGAATTGATCCAAACCGGGTTACCGCAAAAGGATACGGAATGAGCAAACCAATTGCCAGCAATAAAACAGCAGCCGGCAGGGCACAGAACAGGAGGACAGAGGTAACGATCTTGTAAAAAACTGAAGGATTTATCAGAATCCCGTTTGGCAAAAGCCGGACGGGATTTTTTAATTGATGGTAAACTTCGAAATCCATCAGTGCTTATCATTACTCGTACATCGTTTTATCTATATTTTTCCCTTTGGTGCCTTTTCTTCGTTGTCGAAAAGATTCTCTTTTCCTGATGGATACAAAATCCGGTTTAAAAGCTATTGAATCCTGTATTTCAGGATCAGGCTTGTATCTTTTATTCAGGATACTTTTTACATAAGGGATCAATGCAATAGAATCAAAATTACCTTCAATGTATTTTCTTAGTTTTTTGCATTGATAAGGGTCACTTGCAAGTGCAATTTTAGTAAAACCCAGTTTCCTTGCTTTTTGATAGCTATAATAAATATTTTCGGTAGTGTGTTCAGCACTATCTTCTGTAAATATGGCACTTTCAGGTATTCCCAGTTCTCTGGCATATAAGGCCATGATTTTTGATTCATAATAAGGAGTATACACGGCGCCGCCAGAAAACATGATTCGTTTGGTTATATTGCTGTCGTAAAGGTTTTTAGCCCAGTAAATGCGGCCTTTCATAACGGTGTCCCATTTATTATTGTCGTATGGCATGCCGGGAACAATCACGATGTCGTATGTATTATCTTTTGCCTTATTATACAATTCTTTACATTTCTTTTGAGAATATCCTCCAAAAACCAGGAGGATCGGGAGTATGATCTTTGTGAAAAATGGCCCCATATGCTAAATTATTTTTGGCATAGATGATGAAAAAAGGAGTAAACTGAACCAGATAACTACTAACCCATGGTTTAAAAAAAAGTTCGAAATAATTGGAGTATTTTTACGGGGCAGTTTTTTACATGATAAACAGCAAATAAAAATCCCGTTCAGCCTGAACTGAACGGGATCGTATTTTCAGAAACGTCCTGCAACGCTTACTCTGCTTTTGGCTCTTCGCTGGTTGCAGCAGCTGCTGAATCAGCAGCATCGCTGTCCATCTTGGCTTTCAAGTCGGCCAGTGCACCAATATCGCCCAGGGTTGATTTTTCAACCTTGCTTTGTAAGTTCTTTACGGCTTTCTTGGTTACTTCAAACTCGGCTTTCTTTTCTTTCAGCACAGCTTGTTTTTCTTCTTCAATTACCTGCTCCCAAAGACGGGCATGGCTTAAAACGATGCGTTTATCATTACGGTCAAATTCAATAACCATGAATTTGGCTATCTCATCAACACCCACTGTTTTACCATCTTCTTTTGCCAGGTGACGGGCAGGAGCGAATCCTTCCAATCCGTAAGGCAATTGAACAATAGCGCCTTTATCATCTTTCTTCACAACGGTTCCTTCGTGTACGCTGCCAACAGGGAAGGTTGATTCCAGTGAATTCCATGGATCTTCTTCGATCTGCTTGTGGCCTAACTGCAGTTTGCGTCCTTCCTTATCGATATTCATGATGATAACTTCAATTTCGTTACCAACTTTTGTATACTCATTAGGATTGTTGAAACGCTTTAACCAGCTCAGGTCGCTGATGTGGATCATACCACCGATGCCTGTAGTTAATTCAACAAACACACCATAAGGAGTGATGTTCTTAACAACGCCCATGTGCTTGCTTCCTTCAGGGAAAGAGCCTTCAATATTGCTCCATGGATCTTCGGTCATCTGCTTGATAGAAAGACTCATCTTGCGTGTTTCTTTATCAAGGGTAACAACTTTTGCTTCGTACTCGTCGTTTAATTTGAAGAATTCTTTAGCGTTGATCGGTGTGTTGGCCCATGTAATTTCACTTACGTGCACCAAACCTTCAACACCCGGCATGATCTCAAGGAACGCACCGTAGTCTTCAATGTTAACTACTTTACCTTTTACAATTTCACCTTCTTTCAGGTTCTCTGTAAGGGTATCCCATGGGTGAGGAGTTAATTGTTTTAAACCAAGACTGATACGTTTTTTATCATCATCAAAATCCAGTACCACTACGTTCAGTTTCTGGTCCATCTTCAATACTTCAGTTGGGTGGTTGATACGTCCCCATGAAATATCGGTAATGTATAATAAACCGTCTAAGCCACCAAGGTCAAGGAATGCACCAAAATCAGTGATGTTCTTGATCGTTCCTTCCAATACCTGGCCTTTTTCCAGTTTACCCATAATTTCAGCTCTCTGAGCTTCGATATCGCTTTCAATAAGTGCTTTGTGAGATACAACCGCATTTTTAATGGCTTCGTTGATCTTAACCACTTTAAACTCCATGGTCTTGTTCACGAACTGGTCGTAATCAGTAACGGGTTTCACGTCAATTTGTGAACCTGGTAAGAAAGTTTCCATACCAAATACATCAACGATCAAGCCACCTTTGGTTTTGCTGGTAACCAAACCGGTAACAATTTCACCAGTGCGGTGTACTTCCACAATACGCTCCCATGCACGGGTAGTGCGGGCGCTCTTGCGGCTCAGGTGCAGGTTACCTTCCCTGTCTTCTTTTTCAACAACCATTACTTCAATAACGTCTCCCACTTTAACACCACCGGGGATGTCTCGGAATTCGTTCAAAGAAATAAGGCCGTCACTTTTAAAACCGATGTTAACAACAGCATCTGTTTTGGTTAAAGATTCCACAGTTGCCTGTATCATCTCGCCATCAGCAATTTGCTTGAATGTGTTGTCGTACACAGTGTCGTACTTTGCCTTTTCTTCGGCGGTGTAACTGGTAACATTGCGTTTGTCAACACTCCAGTCAAAATCGTCGTGAGCAGTTGCAACAGTCTCTGCAACCGGTGCTTTGATTTCTACATCAACAACAGGTGCAGTAGTTTCTGCAACGGGTGCGGTTGTTTCTTCAACCGGTGTTGGTGTAGTTTCGTTTGTTTCTTCCATTTTATTTTTTACAGGTTTGTTTGTTATCGCAGTAATGTCCTTCCGATGTCATATCGGGATTTAACTTCCCTGTTCATCTGCGTTTAAGTGTTTGTAAATGATCCCGTTTTAAAACGGGAGGGCAAAGGTAGTAATATATCGGTGATTTGAAGGCTAAAAAGCGGGCTATTTTGGCCCTGGTAGCAGATTCCAGCCGTTTTTTTGAAATATTCCTGTTTTGTTACTGGAAATCAGGCACTTTTAAAGTAAAAACGTTCTTATTTCGTTGGCTATCCTGCTGGTATTTACCATTTCTATAGGATGGGGAGTGTTGGGTAAAACAGCCAATTGTGCCCTGGGCAGACTTTCAAATACTTCAATCGTTTCATCAAGGGTAACCATTTTGTCCCGATCGCCGATCATTAGTAAAACAGGATGCTGAATTCCGCTGTGATCATCAATTGTCAGCGGGTTATCTTTCCCCATGACTGTGAGCATAGCAGCAGTTCTTTCTAAAACTATTTTCCAGTCGTTTGGCGCATGCCTTTGCTGTAAAGCAGCTGCAAAATCAGGTAATTTTTCTTCGATCTTTGCAGCATTAAGCATTTTTATTTCCTGTGCGGCAATGGCTTCATTCCAGGCAAATTTAGTTGCCAGGGTAATTATTTTTTTTATCCTTTGAGGATAGTGTTTTGCTAAATACATGGCAATATATCCACCCATACTGTAGCCAAAAATATGGATGCTGTCAATTTTACTTTCATCTAAAAAAGTAATTACTTCTGATGCAAACTGTTCGATAGAAAACGGCTCATCAGGTAATGGAGAACCGCCATGGCCACTGAAGTTGAGGGTATACACGGAAAATGAATCTGTCAGTTTTTTTTCAACTGGCAACAATTGACTTTTTGATCCGATAGCTCCGTGCAGTAATAAAATATGCTCCATGTTTTACTTTTGTACGAGCAAAAAAAATCCCCCGGGTTTCCGGAGGATTTTTTTATATGAGATATATATTAGTTTTGTTTGCCTGTTGCAGGAGCTGTTGAAGCTTTAACAGCAGCCATTTTAGCTTCTTTTCTTTTTGCATCATTGTTAGGTACAACTTCACCAGCAGCATTTACTGAAGTAGAAGTAGCTTGGGTTTTCTGCGCAGTTTGTGTTGCACTTCTGTTAGTAGCAGCAGCTTTATCATCTGAAGTAGTTGCAGTTGCAGCAACAGGAGCCATATCACTTTCAGCCATAATAGCAGCTTTTTGCGGAGTTGGGGCAGCAGCACTGGTTGTTGTAGCAGCCTGTTGTTTCATCTTTGCAGCTTTTGAATCAGTTTGAGCTGAAGCGATACCGCAAACACCTAACATGATTATTGATGATAGTAAGAATTTTTTCATTGTGTTTTTTTTAATTATGAGTAAAAAATAATAGTTTGAATAGTTAATGACGGGGAAAATCATTTCCACAGGTCAAATATACTTTTTTTCACAAAAAAAACAAGAAATTTTATTGTTTCATTCTTTTTTTTGAGAAAAAACTGAAAATGTCAAACAGTTCATTCATATCAGCCTTATTATTGTAAACTGCTCATCAATAGTTCATTAAAATTGCCGAGGGTAGATATTTTAAGATCGGCGGCTTCCCAGGCAGGGTTTTTAGCGTCATGCAATGATGGTACTATAATGCATTTCATTTTTGCTGCTTTCGCGGCAATCATACCATTAAATGAATCTTCGAAACAGATACAGGCTTCAGGAATGGAAGCCAGTTCCCTGGCGCAGTTTAAATATACTTCCGGGTGAGGTTTCCCATAAGCAAGCTCAGCTGCCGATGAAACAGCCTGCAGGTGGTTGCCGATCCCAAGCATTTCAATTACCAGGTTTATCAAAACCGCCGTAGACGAGCTGGCAAGGCCGATCTTAAAATTTCTCTCCAGGAAAAAATTAAAGATATGCTGAACACCAGGCATGGGTTTTCCTTTTTGTGCTACCAGTTTTACTACCAGTTCAACCACTTTTTGTTCTGCCTCCATAATTTCCGTTTCGGGTAAATTAAAATACCTGAACCAGTGCATTAAAAACTCTTTTGTTCTTAAACCGGTGGTGCTGGCATATTGTTGCGTGGTCAATTGTTTTCCATAAGTTAAAAACAACGCCTCGGCCGACTCTTTCCAAAGTGGTTCAGAGTCGATCAGCAGGCCATCCATATCAAAAATTACCGTATTCAGCTTCATAGGTGCAAATATAATGAGTGCCTGATGGCCACCTGCAAATAGTTTAATTTTATTTATTGATACAACTTTATATAAATTGCGTTGAGATTAATGCAACCAAAAGAGTGATACATGGGCAATTTGATAAAGGCTTTTAAGGAATCGGGTTTTGTAAAAGGATTGGTTTATACCGTTGTTGGTGCGCTTTCCTTTCCGGGCCTTGCCATTATTAATAAGTTGCAGATAAATGGGATGGATAAACTTAAAAAGCTGCCCAAAAACAATGTGCTGTTTGTTAGTAATCATCAAACCTACTTTGCTGAGGTTATTTGTTTTTTACACATTTTTTGTGCGGTAAGCTGGCGTAAAAAGTACAGGCTGGGTGTTCCCTACTATTTACTATGGCCTTATACCAGGGTGCAGTTTGTATCAGCCGAAGAAACCATGAAAAAAAATCTGCTGAGCAAGATCTTTGCACTGGCCGGTTCTATTATGATCAAGCGAACCTGGGTTGATGACAGCAAAGAAGTGCGTAAAGGGCTTGACCCCAGTGATACCCGCAAAATTTCAAGGGCTTTGGAGAAGAACTGGGTCATTACCTTTCCGCAGGGCACCACCACACCCTATGTTCCTGGCCGCAAGGGTACGGCATTTATAGTAAAACATCATAAACCGGTTGTAGTACCTGTAGTTATTGAAGGCTTTAGCACAGCCTTTAATAAAAAAGGGCTTAAAATGATAAAAAAGGGAACCCGTTTAACGGTAACTTTTAAAGATCCTATGCAGATCAATTACGATGATCCTACAGAAAAAATACTGGAAGATATCATGGATGCTATTGAACAAAGTAAAAAATTCAGACCGCAGCAAACAGAACAGGCTTCCCGATCATTAACTGAATAGGGCTTTCAGTTCAGCAGCATCTTCCGGCTTCATTTTCCCACCCAGTATCAGTCTCAGTTGCCTTCTTCTTAAAGCACCTTCAAATAATTTCTTTTCACTTTCGGTTTCGGGTATCAGTTTGTTAACCGGCCGGGGTTTGCCATTGGGATCAAGTGCCACAAAGGTATAATAAGCTTCATTGCTTTTATAACGGTACTGTTGAATGGCATCTTCTCCCCAAACATTCAAATGCACTTCCATGCTGCTGTTAAAAGAACGGGTTAAACTGGCCTCAATATGAACCACATTACCCAGTTTAATGGGGTTTTCAAATGAGATATTATCAACTGATGCCGTAACTACCGGTGCGCCGCAATGTTTCATGGCGGCGAGGGCTGCGGCAATATCCATCCAG
>JBJTMN010000254.1:0-2300 GCA_046070545.1 Ferruginibacter sp. | reverse complement strand
GTGGGATGGTACCTTTAAGGGAACAAAACAACCCAACGGTACATACGTTTATTACATTAACCTCAACGACAGCAGGAAGCAAGTTTTCCAGGGGGTTGTAACTATAATAAGGTAAGATATGCAGCCTAAAATACTGATAGCAGATGATCACAGCATGATACGAAAAGGGCTGAAACTGCACATGCAGTTAACACTTGGATATAATGATCTGCACGAGGTTGGCACCTGTAATGAACTGATGACCGAACTGGTAAAAAATAAATATACCCATCTTATACTCGATATCATTTTATCTGATGGCAGTACCCTGGAAGTAATACCCAATATACGCCGGGTATACCCCGGCCTGAACATCCTTATCTTTTCGATGCAGCCGGCAGAAATTTACGGGGAAGCTTTAAAACAATACTGGATCAACTACTACATGTCCAAATCTGTAGGCGAAGAAGAAATGATACAGGTACTGCAGAAATTCATGCATAATGAAGAACCGGTAAGGCATAACAATATTCATGTACAGGACAATCCTTTTACATCACTTGCCCCCCGGGAACTGGAGATACTGCATTATGTGCTTAAAGGAATAGGAACAAAAGATATTGCCGAGACCCTGAATTTGAAAATGAATACCATCTCCACGATCAAAAACCGGATTTTTGAAAAAACCACCGCAGGCAATATCAAGGAACTGATGGAACTTGCTACACTATACAACGTAAATTATTAAGTTGGATGCAGTAACTTGTATACTGTAAAACGCTTATGTACCGGCTGCTCATCTTACTGCACTTCTTCCTTGCGACCATTTGTACGGCAACAGCACAAACAGTTGCTGAATATCACGTACAGCAATATACCACTGATAATGGATTACCTTCCAATGGCATTAAAGGGCTGCAATGGGATGAAAAGACAGGATTTTTATGGATGGCTACCGAAGCAGGTATTGTAAGATTTAATGGAGTTGACTTCAAGTCGTATACCAAAGAAAACATGCCTTCCATTGGATCAGAAAGAATGCTTTTCATTGCACGTAACCATGCAGGAAATATTTATACTGCCGACCAGCCTGGTAATATTTTTTTGATCGATAAGAGCAGGCCTGTACTTTGGAGGGCTACCAAAATAAAGAGCAATTATAACAATTATCTCAGGAATTATTACCTGTTGGGGGTTTCAGATACTTTTTTTAATAAACTGATAAACAGTGAGCCTACAGCTTCCTTTTCAAATGGCGGCGATAAAATAATTCCGTTTAGCGATACTGCCTGCTTTATACTGAACGGAGGTAATCTTTTTTATCAATCAATCAGTTTCAACAGGGCGCAGCTGCTGCCTTTTGAAAAAGGTACCGTCAGCAATTTTTTCAGGATAGGCAACCGTTGTTTTATAATCAGTAATAAAAAAGATATCTTTCTCCTGAACCCGGCAGATTTCTCCGTTACTCCTGTTTATTTTGCAGCTGCAGGCCTGGATATAGTAAAAACCAAAAATAACAGCAACCTGCTTTATTGGCAAAATGGGATGAACAACCCTGTTTTTATTGATGATGAAAAAGCATGGTTACTGACTTATAATGGCAACACAATCAGCGCAACGCTGATATTTTCCGGCATCCCCCCCGACTCCTACATCAAATCGGTTCAATACAGCGAAAAGAACCGGTTACTTTTTATTGGAACAGAATCAAAAGGGCTGATCGTGATCAACCAAAACAGGGTACAATCAAAAAAAAGAAATGACATCAACTCAAAAAACCGGAACTCCTATTACTCGCAGATAGAACTTGCTGACGGCAGCATACTTACCAATGAAAGTGATATTATCGGTGACCATATCGGAGCAAAACCCGAACTGCCCATACAGGGAAAATTTTCTTTCAACATTACTCATACCGGTGAAGATCAGTTATGGTTTTCCCAAACAAATGCGCCCTTTAGCTATACCTGCCTGCACCAGTATAATAAAATAACCGGGAAAACAAAAGTATATACGGAGATCAAGGGAGAAAATATCGTAGCTGCATCGGCGCATGAGATTTACCTGGCCAATCCAAACTGCATCGGTGTTCTCAGAGCAGACAGTTTGTTGCCGCTGTTCACGTATCCAAAATCAATGGCAGGAACCAATGTATTTGATTTTACGGAGATAAGCCCCGGTGTTCTGGCCATTGCAAGTTGCGCAGGCCTGTTCAGTTTCAATACAATAAATAATAAGTTTGATACCCTTTTTACACAAGGAAATATTTGTGTACGCAATATCTGGAAGTACAATGACTATGTTTTTTTTGGGACCTATGG
>JBJTMN010000253.1:0-2803 GCA_046070545.1 Ferruginibacter sp. | reverse complement strand
GATGCTGTGATGATCATTGACGGAAAGAATAAAAAATCGATGCTGCTGGTACCGGATGAAGTATACAAGGATATAAAACGCGAAGCAAGGATAAAGCCCGGCGACACGGCTGCCAGGGAATATAAATTTGATGCCGTAGTTTCCAAAACAGGCTTTACCAAACTACTGCAGAATGTAGCCAATAATAATTCTGTTGTGTATATTTCCTTTACCCCCGAAGAGATGATGGAAATGTGCCGCGACCGAAGCCTGCAACAAAACATCAGGCGGCTGAACGACCCCTGGGATGGCAGGGTGAGTAAGGAAATAAATTTCTACAACAAACTAAAGGAACGCTTTCCAACATTGACCATAAAGAATATTTCACCGGTACTGGATGATATGCGCTGGGTGAAGGATGATAAGGAAATAGCAGTGATCAGGGAATGTGGCCGCATTGGCTGTATGGGCATTGATGAAGCCATTCGTGTAACCAGGCCAGGTATATATGAATACCAGGCTGTAGCCGCCTGCGATTTTTTTTTTGCCAATAAAGGCGCTTCTTTTCCTGCTTATTTCCCGATTGCTGCTGCCGGTGAAAGAGGCCTGGACTGGCACTACAATGCCAACAATCATTTACTGGAAGAAGGTACAGTACTGCTGATTGACTATGCCCCCGAACTGAATTACTATATGACCGATATCACCCGTACCTGGCCGGTATCGGGCAGGTTCACGGATGACCAGCTAACATATTATGCCTGCATCAAAGAAGCCCGGAGCAGTATCATTGCTGCCATGAAACCGGGCGTATATTTAAAAGAACTGGAAGCTATTTGCAAACAGGTGTATCAGAAGCATGGCTTTGCATCCTTGTACCCCGGCGGTATCGGGCATTTTGTGGGCATGTCGGTACATGATGTAGGCGACTATACAAAGCCTTTTGTAAAAGGTACTGTTTTTAATGTGGAGCCTATCATTGAAGATAAAGCAAAAAAACTGCACCTGCGCCTGGAAGATACGATCGTAATCACTGAAACCGGTGCAGAGAATCTTACACCACAATCCCCGGTGGATGAAGAGGCCATTTATAAACTGATGAAAGAAAAAGGCATTGGAGAAAACTGATTGGGGAAAGCATACTTGTTAAAGCAATAGGCACTTTTTAGCATTTAACATGACACAAACAGGCATTAGTTAACGAATAAAATTCCTGCTTTAAATTTTCTGTTATTTGGGCATACTAATTTTAAACTTTGCCTTCCATAATTTGTTATAAAGCAAAACAACTTTATGACAAACGAAATAAAAAACAATTTTTTAAGTCACAGGCCGCTCACATCCGAAGCATTGGATAACTTACAGCAGAAGGGTTACAAATACCTGAAGGTGCAGGGATATACTTTAGATCACCATCCCGAATATGTAGAGCCCCATTACCTGATGCTGGTGCCTATTAAAGAACTGTCTGTAAAGCGTGAGCAAATGGATATTTACGAGGAAATTGACAGCAATCTCATAAAGGAATGGATCAAAGATGCCGGTAACAGCAGGCTTGAAATATTTCTGGCTGACAGAAAATAGCATTTTTAAACACGGCGAAAAATCATAAAAGCGATCCTGTTTTTATCCGGCAGTTCTGTAAGATACATCTTCAACCTCTAAGGGAGTGATTCTGCCTCAGGTTCCCCATATTAATTTTCATAGTTTTGATTTTGTTACAATATCTTTACCTCTCTCATTTTAAACAAAACAGAACTATTTATGAAAAAAGTGATCTTTTTATTGCTGACCGTATTTACACTTCAAAGTTATGCCCAGGAAATAAGTAAGGAATACGACAGGATCGGCAAATTTGATAAAGGCGTAGCCTTTGTATGGAAGAACAAACTGGTGGGCATGATCAAGCCAAACGGTAAAGAAATTGTTAAGCCCGAGTATGAAAAGATCGGTTCCTTCGGCAGCGACAACCTGGCCTTTACAACAAAGGAAGGGAAGATCGGTATCATTAACCTGGATGGCAAAGTGATTGTCCAGAATGAATACGAATCTATCAGCCAGTTTAAAGGATCGCTTGCCATCACAAAAAAAGATGGACTCTATGGCATAGTGAATAAAAAAGGTAAAGTGCTGGTTGAAAACAAATACCAGAAATTAAAACTGGGCAAATACGGAGATGTGAGAGCCGTTAAGGACGGACAGGAAGTATTGCTGGATATAAAAGACTAATGCATTCTATAGAAATGACCGGCGCCTGATACTTCTGTTGAAGTAATGGGCGCCGGTTCTTTTTTTAGTTAACAGTGTCAGCCTGACCATAGTAGATTTAAAAGAATTAATTTAGCAACATGATCGATACAAAACCTGATATCAGGGCCGTTCAGGTCACCAGGTATATTACACCGCTGCGTGAAGGTGGATCCTTACCTGCTATTGTAGAAGCTGATGACGGTTTTATGTATGTGCTCAAATTCAGGGGCGCCGGGCAGGGTGTAAAAGCACTGATCGCCGAACTGATCGGTGGCGAAATGGCAAGGATGCTTGGACTTCGTGTTCCTGAGATCGTTTTTGCCAATATTGATGAAGCCTTCGGCAGAACAGAGCCCGATGAGGAAATACAGGACCTGCTGAAAGCAAGTACAGGCTTAAACCTGGCACTGCATTATCTTTCAGGATCTATCAGTTTTGACCCTGCTGTTACAACGGTTGATGCCATGCTGGCATCAAAAATTGTAACAGCAGGATCAAAACTGATAGATCAAGAAAGATAATGCAGTGCCAGGTTTAAGCCTGTACTTGCTTTCAGCAGGTCCTGTATTTCCTC
>JBJTMN010000252.1:0-3815 GCA_046070545.1 Ferruginibacter sp. | reverse complement strand
GGTAAAATGCCAGGTAAGGTTGCCGGTGCTTGCCGGGCGGGTGCCGGGCTTGCCAATTTCGTCAGCTCCAATAATGGTAATGGTTTTATCGCTGTTGGCAGCAGTTGCCAGCCTTTTAATTTGTTGTGCGGTTAATACTTCTTTGGCATTCTGCAGATCGCCGCTGCCGTAGATGATCATTTCGGCGGGGGCAGTAATAAAATATTCATAGTCGCCATAATCGCTGTAAAATTCGCCCAGGCCCATATAGGGTAAGGTGTTCCAACCTTCCACATCATCATACACACACATGCGGGGGTACCATTGCGCTATTTGATAGATCACCCCGTCTTTGGTGTACTGCCTTCCAAAGCGGCCGGCACCATCCAATGGTATGGCAAAACTGAAATTTATTTTCACGCTTATCTTATCGCCCTTTGCCTTCACGGGGGTATTTAACCGCAGCTGCATGCGGGTATCGGTAATGATGGGTTTTACGGTGTAGGATTGTGTGCCGTAGTTTATGGTTACATCTTTAATGTTGTAGCCACCGTTGGGTTTGCCCAGCACGCCAAAATAATCGCCAGGGTAGGGCGTTGCAGCTACCGATCTTGAATTGGATGCAAATACATTCTGATCTAACTGCAACCACAGGTAATCCAATTGATCGGGACTGTTGTTGGTATACATAATGGTTACATCGCCGGTAACGCTGGTATCTTTTTCGCTGAGCGTGGCATGAATGAGATAGCTGCTGCTGTTTTGCCAGTAAGCTTCACCCGGCACACCTTTGGCCGAGCGGTAGCTGTTTGCTGCGGGCATATTGAAGTTCTGGGCAAAAAGATCGTGCGGGTTATACACCGGGTTATTTTGTGCAAATACATGGCAGGCAATAATTACCTGCATTGCAAAAAGAAAAGCTTTCTTCATACCGTTAGTTTGGTTTATTAAGGGAAGAAGTTAAGGCTTTAAGTTTGTTTTTGGGAGAAAAATTTTGTTGAACCACGAAGACACGAAGACACGAAGAAAAATACGCTTCGCCGAACCGGGGCTATGCATTTGATAATTCTTACCAATTCGTGTAATTCGCGGATATAATTCGTGTAATCAAACAATTCGTATAACTATTGTAATTTGCCCCTTCAATGAACGCAACCGTATATAAAAGTACCGGCAACTGGTACCAGGTAAAAGATGAGGAGGGCAATGGCTTTAATGCACGCCTGCCGGGTAAGTTTAAAATGGAAGGACTTACCAGCACCAACCCCATTGCCGTAGGCGACCAGGTAACTATTGAAATGGAGAATGAGCTGGAAGGCTCGGTTACCATTACCGGCATTGGCAAGCGCAAAAATTATATTACCCGTACATCACCGGCCAATAAACACCAGCATCATATCATTGCCAGTAACCTGGATCAGTCGCTTTTGTTTGCCACGCTTAAAGATCCCAAAACATCGCAGGGTTTTATTGACCGCTTTTTAATTACCTGCGAAGCCTACCATATACCGGCCATCATTGTGTTCAACAAAAGCGACCTTTACCGCCAGAAGGAGCAGGATAAATTTGCCGAAGTAAAAGATATTTATGAAGCCGTGGGCTACCAGGTGCTGAGCATGAGTATTGAAAAAGGAGATGGGGTAGAAGCAGTAAAAGCTTTACTGAAAGATAAAGTTACTTTGCTGAGCGGGCATTCGGGTGTGGGTAAATCTACTTTCATCAATGCTGTTTTCCCGGAACTGAAATTAAAAACGCAGGATGTAAGCGGCTGGAGCGGCAAGGGTTTACACACCACTACTTTTGCTGAAATGTTTGACCTGCCAACCGGAGGAAAAATTATTGACACGCCCGGCATACGTGAACTGGGGCTGGTGGATATGAAAAAAGAAGAGCTCTCACATTATTTCCCTGAAATGCGGGCGTTGATCAACGGCTGCAAATTCAATAACTGCATACACTTAAACGAACCCGGCTGTGCGGTAAAAGCTGCAGTGGAAGAGGGTGATGTGCACATGGACCGCTACATCAGCTATTGTAATATACTGGATAGTATAGAGGAGAAGAGTTACTAAGAATCGTTGTTCGTTGCTGGTTGTTCGTTGTTCGTGTGCCAACGCAGTCTGACTGCGTAATATTATTCTGCTTACTTTTAAGGCCGGACAACGAACAACGATCAACGGCCAACGTCAATACACCCTATGCTCCAGAAAATGCGCCACTTCCATCACCACGTTATTGTTTTTGGCAAGGTTCTTTTTCTGCTGCGGGTAAATGCTTACACCATTGAACATGTTGTAGTGCAGGGTTAAGAACTGTCCGCGGTACTGGAAATCCCAGTCCAGGGTTTCAGCATCATCTATCTGGTTAATGAAATTTACTTTCAGGTCTTTTGAAAGTGTGTTGGCAATGGCATAGAATTTTGAAATGCCGCAGTTGTCGTCGATAACGGCTTCTGAGCAACCGTCATGGGTCTTTAATTCGTAACACATGGGATACTGGTTTTTGGTTGAATATTGGATATATGTGATTTTAAGATCTGCTTACCTGCCGCCTCTCCACTTGGCCTTCTGCGATTTTTTCATGGCCTTTTCATCGGTCAGTAATTTTTCGGCGCCTACATTTCTGCCATCGGTAGGGCAACCCACTTTTTCTTTTCTATGAAATATCCTGCTGATGAAACATCCGCTGGTACCCAGCAAAAAAGAGACCATGACAACTGCAAGTAGTATTTTTTTCATGTATTAAAGATAACAATTTTTACGCCAAAAATAATATCCGCTTCAATCTTCGCTCCGGTCTTCGCGTTCTCCCCCTTCAGGGGGTTGGGGGGCAAACCACCCACTATACATCACATAATTATCCGCTATCCTGTTTATCTCCCCGCTGATCATTTCCTGGCTGATATCTTTTACCTTTTTGGCCGGTATGCCGGCGTAGATGCTGCCCGGCTCTACCCTGGTGTTTTCCAGTACCACGGCACCTGCGGCGATGATGCTGTTGCTTCCTACCTGCACATTGTCCATTACAATGGCACCCATTCCTATGAGTACGTTATCTTCTATAACGCATCCATGCACAATTGCATTGTGTCCGATGCTCACATTATTTCCGATGATGGTGGCGGCTTTCAGGTAAGTGCAGTGGATGATGGCCCCGTCCTGCACGTTTACCTTGTTGCCCATGCGTATGATGTTCACATCGCCCCTGATAACAGCGTTGAACCAAACGCTGCACTGGTTGCCCATCACCACATCGCCTACAATAGTGGCATTGGGGGCAATATAACATTCGTTGCCAAATGTGGGGTTGATTCCTTTAACGGGTAGTATTACTGGCATAAGATAATTTTTGCGGTATATAGACTTGAATTGCTGATCAATAATTTGCTGTCAGTCTGAGCTTGTCGAAGACGGGTTAGTCTGATGTAGCCCCGGTTCCGACAAGCTCAACCTGACACTCTTTATTTAACTTACGTATCCTTTATCAGGCTTTTATTATGTTTTTTTAAAAAGGTATTCCCACCAGCACATAAGATTGCAATCTTTTGCTCTGGTCGCAGTACATGGCGCTTAACTCAATGGGGCCAATAGGCGTTTTATACGCAAAAGTCAGTGCATAGCCGGTCAGTGCATCTTTGCCTGATGTTGCATTCTTTTTGGTTGCATAATCCTTTACCAATGCATTGATGCGGCCGGTAATGTAAATATTATTTGCCGGGTTATACCGCAGTCCCAGCTGCAATGCCGTAACGCTGGATGAATTAACCGTTGCTTCCTGCAGGCCTGCAAACCTTACCTGGTTTCTAAAACTTCCGTTAATACCGCCAATTAAAAAGT
>JBJTMN010000251.1:0-7097 GCA_046070545.1 Ferruginibacter sp. | reverse complement strand
CAATCACTTCATACGCAGCAATGCTTGCATAGGCATAATTGCGGGAGGCCACAATCGGGCTGAAATTATTTCCCATTACCACTTCGTTCAGTTTATGAACCGTGTTTGAGAATAACAAGGGATCGTGAATGATCTGTTTGTAATCATTCTTTGTATTGCAGGCCGATAACATACAGGCAGCTGCAATAGTAAAAATTACTAGTCGCATTGTTATGTTTTATGAATTATGAAAAACCTCCTGGAGAGAGATTAGCAGCGCGGGGGCTGCTGTGGAGGGGCAATAGATGCAGTAATAACTGAACTTGTAAATTCAGGATAGTTGATAAAGACAACCGATTTGGCTGCCTCTAAATTGTAAGTCTGGTCTTTATTATCGTAATCGCTGATCACATTTTTGCTGAAAGAGTTGTGATGCTTTTTGCCTGTATTCTCCATATCCTGGCTGCTGTTGGCTTTAGCCAGGTTGTTCTCTGAATTTTTTATCTGCTGCCTGTTTGCATCCGGAATACATTTTAAGATGAGTTCGTTGTTATCAACCTTCATCTTCACATAGGTGTAAACAATACCGTTAACAGTGATCTCGCCATAATGTCTTTCAAATTCTGTTACCCTGTTCTGGTAAGGCATATTCAACGGAACCCGGATTTCTATAAGGCTTGCTTCGTCATAATTACCTGCATCTATCCTTGCATCCTGCTTCTCAGCAGCCACATTATCCAGCATGGTAAACACAAAACGATACCCAACTGTGTTAAAAAACAGGAGTGATAAAAGGAATATGGCAGCTAATTTTTTCAAAATTATTTCACAAGATACGTTTTTTTCTGAGTTCCAACACCTGTTATGGTAAGGCTTTTCCAGTTCTTGGGTAAAACCGACTTAAGCTGAACAATACCATTGGGAGTAATATCCAGGCCGCCAAACCCCATCAGTACACTTTGAATAACTCCTCCTGCCCCGGTTGCGAAATAAGGGTTGGTTCCCCCCTTGGTTTCGGCAATAACCCGGAAGGGCGGGTTCAGGTTGGGTGTATAGGCATCTTTAAACCAATGGAAGGCCTTATCGCTATCACCCAGCCGGGCATACAACAAGGTGAAAATAGCCTGGGTCATGGCCGGGGTTCCTTCGTTTGGTATCCTGGTCTCATAAAATGACAGGTCCTTTTTTACCTGCAAAGGATCGGTAATTTGCTTTAACGGGTAAGCAAGCAAATTAACATCGGCCTGTTTTATACCTTCGCCTTTATAAGATTCGTGTTCACTGGTAACTCCGTCAGCCATTTTTAAAATCGGAATATTATTGGCTACATTCATCCAGTCTGCATCGGGAACAATTCCTAATATCTTTGCTGCTTCGGTTGCATTCTGCAGATTGGTTTTAGCAGCTGCATTGGTAAATGCATTGTTGTTTACATTCTCTGCCCATTCATCTGCAGCTACCACATTGTTGATATCATAATGGCCGGGACCATTGCGTTCAACACGGCTTCCCCAAAAATCGGCCGTAGCACTTAAGATGGGCCATCCTTTTTCCCTAAGCCATTGCTTGTCCTGTGTAACACAATAATAATTCCAGGCAGCAAAGGCAACGCAGGCTGTAATATGATGTTCAAACGGTCCGCTTAATGCCCATACAGGCGTTTCTTCTACCCCTGTCTCAGCACTTTCCCAGGGATACATGGCTCCCTTAAATCCTTTGCTGAACGCATTCTTCTTTGCAGCATCCAGGCGCTGAAAACGATATTCCAGCATGCTCTTAGCAATTTCGGGATGCATCACTAACAGGGAAGGGAACATCCACAGTTCCGTATCCCAGAAAACGTGTCCGTTATATCCTAGTCCGCTCAAGCCCATGGGCGATGGCGATAAAGCAGTTCCTTCTCTGGTAAAAGAATACAAATGATACAGCATGCTATGTACATCCTGCTGGCTTTGTGCATCGCCATCAATGATGATATCGCTCTTCCACAATTCCTGCCAGGCATTGGTATGAAATTTAATCAGTCTCTCCCTTCCTTCCAGTTTGGCAAAGATGGTGGCACGTTCTGCTTCATTGAGCGGATCGGGATGATGGGCAGAAGTGATAGATGAACCGGCAATGGAATAGCGATAGGTTTCACCTGCTTGTATTTTACGAACAAACTTCATCAGGTGCATATTGTTATCCCACATTTCGTGTATCACCCTGGGTTCACTGCCATGTGCCTCACTGAATAAAAAAGTATTGCTGGCGCACATCTGTAATTTACCGGTAGGACTTTTTGCAGTTGACGAAAGCAGGCTGATCACCACATGCGGCCTGTCTATCTCATTATAATAATTCTGAACATCCTTCAATGCATCAGGCGCTTCCATTACACTGGCACCAGTGATGGCAATATCTTTTTTTGCCGTGATGTTCACGTCCATCAATACCGTATAGGGCAATTGTCGTAATGAATAATAGGTATAAGACACAGTGGCTTTATCACCAAATTCAAAAGAAGTGGTGAAACTTGCCTTTTGCATATCCAGTTCCTGTTTCATGCCCGTAACATTCTTCGCATCGATCCTTCTTCCGTCAATTTCCAGGTAGGCATTCAACAGGTTAAAGCTCTTTAAGAAATTACTTACACGGCCACGACCATACAGGTCATAAGCGCCCGCAAGTACCACATCTTTTACTTTAAAAGGTTCGGGAGAAGATACAATACCGATCATTCCATTGGCAACTGTAACGCCATAGTAATTATTGGGATCAATATTGGCTGCTGTTATTTTCCATGCATCAACAGATTGCGCAAAAGATGCTGTTGAGGAGAATAATAGTATGGCAAGTAAGTATTTCTTCATAGCAGGCATTTATATAGAAGCTAAAATAGCACTATTAAAGCAAAACCCGGACAGGTTTATTGTCCGGGTTATTTGCAAACGATTGCAATATTATTTTTTTTCTACAATTCGTAAACAACCGCCTCATATGGCCTTAAACTTCCATCAGAAGCCGGCTTATCATAATTGTTTATCAGAACTTTTGCTTTACTTAGATCGATCCCCGTATTTGCTTTGGTAGTTGCACTGGTAAAATTCAGCACCACTAAATATTTTTTACCGCCGCTTTCTCTTGTATAACTATAAACCTGTTTGTTATCCTTATCAAGCAGCGTGTACTTGCCATACACCAACACATCTTTATGTTGCTTTCGCAAAGCGATCATCTTCTTTACATAATTCAAGATGGAGTTTGGATCTTTTTCCGATTCGTCTACATTAACCTGTGTATAATTGGGGTTGATGGTAAGCCATGGTTTACCGGTTGTAAATCCCGCATTCAATCCATTGCTCCATTGCATGGGTGTGCGGCTGTTATCCCGACTTAACTCGGCCTGGTTCAGTAAATAGGCTGCAGCGGCTTCCTTGCTTTTTTTCAATTCAATATTATAGCGGTTGCGGGTTTGCAGGTCATTGTACTCTTCTACCGTTTTAAAACGGATGTTTGTCATCCCAATTTCATCCCCATTGTAGATATAAGGTACTGCCCTTTGTGTAAGCAGGAATGTGTACAGCATTTTAGCGCTTGGGTTCCTGTATGGTGCACTGTCATTCCCATAGCGGCTTACCGCCCTGCTTTGATCATGATTGGTAAAATAAACCGTGTTCCATCCCTTCGTCAAAAATTTCTCATCCCATTTACTTACGATCTGTTTTACGCCCGGCACATTATTTCTGCCCACTTTATAATCACCCACATCATAACTATCCCGGCCCCATACATTGGCTATCTCATCATGATATAAAGTATTCAGCTCATGATTGTCTTCATTTACATAGTCCATCACCTTGCTGAAGGGAATTACACCGCCTTCGCCCACAGTATATACATCGCTGTATTTGCTTAAAACCTTTTCATTCATCTCACGCAGGTAGTCATGTACTTTTTTGTCTGCACCATAATAACGAACAAATTGCTCATTGGTAAAATCAGCAGGCATGGCGGGCCAGCTGGTATCTTTTGCCATAAAAGGAAATGCATCCAGGCGAAAACCGCTAACACCCTTATCCAGCCAGAATTTCATAATATCATACATTTCATTCCGCAACGCAGGGTTCTCCCAGTTCAGATCGGGTTGCTTACGGCTGAAATAATGCAGGTAATAGCTTTTAGTGGTACTGTCATAACGCCATGCGTTGGCTTCCTCATCAAAAAGACTGTAGCGTTTTGGTGGTGTCCCCTTTTCGGCTGGCCACCAATGATAGTAGTTTCTATACTTGTTATCACGACTGCTTTTAGCACCCTTAAACCATTCGTGTTCATCACTGCTATGATTTACTACCAGGTCCATGATCAGTTTGATGTTGCGCTTTTTCATTCCGGCCAGCATCTCATCAAAATCCTGCATCGTGCCCATTTCTTTCATAATGGCACGATAGTCGCTGATGTCGTAACCATTGTCATCATTGGGTGATGCACAAATAGGATTCATCCAGATGGCATCAATACCCAGTGATTGTAAGTAATCAAGCCGCTGCGTGATCCCTTTCAGGTCTCCCACCCCATCACCATCACTATCCTGGAAACTTCGGGGATACAACTGGTACACCACGGCTTCCTTCCACCATTTATTTTCAGATGAGGCCTCTGTTCCGGCTTCATTTTTAGTTTTTGTTTTACATGATAAAAAGACCGTACAAAAAGCAAATAGTAAAAAGCCTGCTACTTTGGTGATTCGCATATTGACCTGTTTTAAATTTTAGTTTTTAAGCTTTACAATACATGCCTGGTATGGCTGCAGATGCACTTTCCCATCTATAACCATTACTCCTTTTGCATTATTGATCCATACATCTCCCAATTGCATGCTACCCAGGTTAAAAACGCCACCGGTTTTTCTAAAGCTTAACAATACCAGTACTTTTTCACCATTGCCTTCCCTGGTGTATGCATATACATCAGGATTTTCTCTGTCCAGCAACGTATATTTTCCATATACCAACACCTCTTTATGTTCTTTACGCAGCTTTGCCATATTACGGAAATAGTTCAGTGTTGATGAAGGATCTTTTTCTGCAGCTTCCACATTCACTTCAGTCTTATTGTTATTTACACTTAGCCAGGGGATGCCTGTTGTAAAACCTGCGTTGGTGCCGGCATTCCATTGCATGGGTGTGCGGCCGTTGTCTCTGGCCCCGCCCGTTTTCTGATCTTCAATGAATTGCTTCAGGTCTCCACCGGCATTTTTCACTTTACCATACTCTGCCAGGGTTTCAATATCGCGGTAGTCTTCAATTTTATCGAATTTGATATTCGTCATGCCCAGTTCATCACCATAATAATAATAAGGCGTGCCCCGCATGCTTAATAAAAATGTAGTAAGCATTTTAGAAGATGCTTCCCGGTACTCAGGTGCATCATTTCCCCAGCGGCTAACCATACGTGGCTGATCGTGATTACCCAGGTAAATAGTTCCCCAACCCTTATCCGCAAACACACTATCCCAGCCTGAATAAATATTTTTAAATTCAACCAGGCTCCAGTTTGGATCCATCTTTTTAAAATATCCCGGAACATACCCCAGACTAACCCCATCAAAATGATAACTCATATCCAGTTCATGCCTGTCGGGGTCCACAAAGTTCATTGCTGTTGCTTTGGTGGTACCTGCACCTTCTGCCAATGCCATCACATCATATTTACTCAATACTTCCTTATTCATTTCCTGTAAATACTGGTGAAGGCCGGGGCCACTTGCCATGTACACATCCCAACGTCCATCGTATTTTGCATCCAGGTCTTTTTGTGTGATCACCGGGAATGTAGTGTCTTTGGCTATAAAAGGGATCACATCCATCCTGAAACCATCCACGCCTTTTTTAAACCATCGGTTCATCATGGCATAAATTTCCTGGCGCAGTTTTGGGTTCTCCCAGTTCAGATCAGGTTGCTTATAACTGAAATAATGTAAATAATAACTGTTGGTCAGTGAATCAAAACGCCAGCCACTTCCATCCACTTCAAAAGATCCCGGCCTGAAAGGCGGTTTACCCTTTTCAGCAGGCCACCAATGAAAATAATCGCGGAAAGGATTTGTACGGGAACTTCGTGCCTGTTTAAACCACTCGTGTTCATCGCTGCAATGATTTACAACAAGATCCATCACCAGTTTGATACCACGCTTATGCATCTCGGCAAGCATCACATCAAAATCGGCCATGCTGCCAAACTCTTTCATGATGGCATCGTAATTGCTGATGTCATAACCATTATCAGCATTGGGACTGCCATAGATCGGGTTCAGCCATACGATATCAATACCCAGGCTTTTTACATAATCTAATTTACGCGTCAATCCTTTCAGGTCGCCCACGCCATCACCATCACTATCCTGGAAACTACGGGGATATATCTGGTAAACCACCGCTTCTTTCCACCATTTTTTTGGGCTGCCGGAGGTAGTTGCTGATTCTTTTTTTTTGGATGAATTATTACAGGACATAAAGGCAATTGAAAAAAAGCAAAGTGCAATGAGGGGCTGTTTTAGCATAGCAATGGTTTGTATTTTTAAAGATATTACAATATGCCAGCGCACTAAAAGACTATTTGCTCACTGCAACCGATTGCGCTTATGACCATACAAAATGAATATGCAAATATGGCCACGTTTTAGTTAATTTAATAGCTGCAAACTTGCTTATGAAATGAGCCATCAAAACTGTTCAAACAAATTGAACTGTTTCCGGCGAATTCCATGTGGCCTAAATTAATTATTAGAAACACATGAAGAAAAACAATCTACTCCGCTATGCAGTGGTGGCTGCACTTGCCGGTTTTATTTTCGGATTTGATACAGTTGTTATCTCCGGAGCCAACCAGCCTATCAAAGAGCTATGGCATACCACACCTTTATTTCATGGATTCTTTATTATGTCGATGGCATTGTGGGGAACTGTTTTCGGATCCATATTCGGCGGTATTCCCACCGACATATTTGGCAGAAAAAAAGTGTTGTTATGGATCGGGATCCTCTTCACGCTTTCTGCTTTCGGGTCGGCACTGGCACAGGATCCCTATACGTTTTCTTTCTTCCGATTCATTGGCGGTGTCGGGCTAGGTGTATCATC
>JBJTMN010000250.1:0-2875 GCA_046070545.1 Ferruginibacter sp. | reverse complement strand
AGGTGCGCAAATGCTACATAGTGTGCCAGTAAAATAATAATGAATTCGCTGAAAGGTGAAGTGTTTTTCATCAGGCTGATGAGGTTGCTGCTGTTGCGGAGAAAATCAACCCCTTTGTAGCAGAGGAAGAGCCCCAGCGCTATGCGGATAATATCGAGCCATTTTGGGTGATGCCTGTCACCCCAATACTCAAATTTTTCGAGGAGTGTCATAACGAATAGTTTAAACGTAAATAAAAAGAGCTTGTATAAATATAATTCAATTAAAAGGGAAATGCAAGTACTATTTGTGAGAGAGGCAATGATACGTAATGCAGATGGGCCTTATGTTTAAGATATAAGCCGGACTTCAGTATCATCCAACAGTTCGGGCAGTAATACTATATTGGCCTTATATCCTTTGGCGATTCTGCCAAACTGGTCATCCAGTTGCATTACCTGTGCAGGGTACAGGCTGCACATACGAATGGCTTCACCTGTTTCTATACCTACGTATTTTACCAGGTTTTGCAATGCTTTATACATGGTTAATGCAGAGCCGCTGAGTATATTACCGGAAGAATATTTATCTCCGTCGGGTTGATGCCGGTAATAGCCTTTGGTTGTTTCAGTAACTGCATCAGTAATGGCAAAAAGCCGTTCTTTCATGATCTTTTTTGCAATTTTTATAGCTGCATAATCAACATGAAATCCATCAGGAATGATACTTGCCATTATTGTTGAATGATTCAGCGTTGCACCTACCAGGCCCGGGTTGCGGTGCTGCAGCGGGCTCATGGCATTGTACAGGTGTGTTACGGCTGTTATACCGTTATCAAAACTTTGCAAAGCTTCCTCATAACCGGCATTACTATGGCCAGCAAAGATTTTTATTCCGGCACTTTGAATACAATCAATTACTTCTTTACTGCAAACCTCGGGAGCAAGGGTGATGATCTTTATAACACCTTTACCATATTCCACTAATTTTTCCACTTCCTGTAAAGAAGGGCTGTGTATCAATGATTCAATATGGGCACCTCTTTTTGTTTTGTTTATCCAGGGGCCTTCCACATGCAATCCTAAAATACCTTTACCACCCTGTTGCCAGTAGGTTTGTATAGCATCAATGCATTTATAGATTACTTCGGGCTCGTTCGTGGCAACCGTAGGCATACAAAATGCTGCACCTCCTTTATTGCAGTAGCTGTTCAGTAATTCTAAAGAATCAGTGTCGGCATATACTGCAAAAAGTTTTTCATATGCGCCATATATCTGCAGGTCAATGAATGCAGGGGCCAGTATACTGTTAGTGAAATGAATTACCTCAGTCTGAGGATCTATGTCTTTAACAGCTATTACATCTGTTATGATACCATCAGTAACTATGGCTGCATGATCATGCAGCCATAGTTCACCGGTGTAAATATGTTTAGCTATGTAAGCTTTTGATGCTGCCATGATTTTATGCAGCAAAAATAATAAATCGTTAAGGGTTATCGTAATTTAAAAACGATTCCACCTTGCAATCTTGTAATATCGTTACCCACTTCTACATTAAAACCAAAATCAGGAGTAACAAAATAAGATGCTCCTGCAAAGCCGGCAAATACGGGAATAACTTCTGTTTCTTTAACATAGCCGTTCTTGTCGTACCTGTAATTATGGAAGCCTGCACCAGCTGAAAGACCAGCATAGGTATCCAGGCCTTTAACCTTCCAGCCATAATGCCAGGCAGAACGGCCTGCAACAACTATAGTGCTGGTCTTATAATTACTGTAAATACCCCCGTTTGAAAAAGAAGACCCGATTTCTCCTCCCAAACTAATTACTCCCGGCCCTGCATTCCATAGTCCGGCTTCAATTACTGCCTTGCTGCCGAATGCAGCATTGTAATAGTCGCTGCTGTACTCATTACCAAGTCCAACACCTGCACTGAATGTTACACTCCCTTTTTTTACAGGTGCCATAGGGCTTTGTGCGTTACTAACTGAGGCCAGGCTTAATGCCATGACCAATAAAATTGCTGAGATTTTGTTTTTCGTTTTCATAATTCAGCAGGAAACAAATACTGTACCAACTGAATTTTTATTAATATTTAATAATTAAAACTTCCTTAAATTATTGAAATGTTAAACAATCTCGTTTACCCTATACTATTTATTTTGATATCAGCCTGTTTTTGCAAAAGGAATTTCCCTAACTTCCGATTATGAAACATTTTAAGTTTTACTCTAAAGAAGATATTTTATCACTTACCAAAGTGAGGCGCTTTGAAACCAGGATGGGAGAGCGTGTAAAATTTTTAAAACCCGGAAGCGAATGGCCGGAGGTTTTAAAAGAGTCCGATGCAAAATACGTGATACTGGGGATCCCGGAAGATTTTGGCGTGAAAGCAAACTATGGAACAGGAGGAACAGAAACAGCCTGGTTATCCTTTCTTACATCCTTCTTGAATATACAGAGCAATGACTTTTTATCGGGAGAGAATATTCTGATACTTGGACATTTTGATTTTGGGGATGTAAAGTTCCTGATAGAGAATAATGCATATAATCCTGAAGAAAAGATCGATGCATACCGCCATGCTCTGCATATAGTTGATGAAGAAGTGGAGAACCTGCTTAAAGTAATTGCATCTTCAAAAAAGATTCCTATTGTGATCGGGGGCGGACATAATAATGCTTATCCCATCATTAAAGGTGTTGCAAAAGGATTACACAAGGCTGACCTGGTACCACTTTCGCAGATCAATTGTATTAACCTGGATGCACATGCCGATTACAGTGTGGCAGCGGGAAGGCATAGTGGTAACGGCTTTCGTTATGCCGAGGAAGATGGTTACCTGGGGAAGTACTGTATGGTGGGGCTGCATGAGAATTATCTTTCTCAGAATG
>JBJTMN010000249.1:0-3662 GCA_046070545.1 Ferruginibacter sp. | reverse complement strand
TCACAATCTGCCAGCCAAACGATCTGTACCGATAAAGTAGCTACTTTCTCAGTAGTTGCTGCAGGTAGCGGTCCGTTAAATTATCAGTGGCAGGTAAGTACCAACAACGGTACTACATTTACCAATATAGCCAATGGCGGTGTTTATAGTGGTGCCACATCAGCAACACTTACAATATCAGCACCTCCTGTAAGCATGAGCGGATATCAATACAGGTGTATCATTACCGGGGCAGCGCCTTGTGCTGCAGCTACTTCAGTTGCAAGAACGCTTACTGTTAATCCGTTACCGGTTATCGTTTTAACCGCAGCTCCTTACACCAGTTTACTTCCTGGTTTAAGAACAACCATTTCATCTGTTGTTTCACCCAATGCTGCTGCTACCTACACCTGGTTACGCAATGGTGTTGTGGTTGCAGGATCTACAACAGGTTCTGTTAACCTGGATGTGGATGGTTTGGGCGATTATCAGCTAAGGGTTACCGATGTTAATGGCTGTACCAACAGTTCTAACATCATAACCATTAAAGATTCTGCCAGTGGAAAATGCTTCATTTATCCTAATCCTAACAGCGGCCAGTTCCAGGTGAGGTACTACAGTGTTGCAAACAATGTGTTACCAAGGGGTATCGTTGTTTATGATGCTAAAGGAGACAGGGTACTTAGCCAGAACTATACCGTTGGAAGGCCTTACGACAGGATGGATGTGGATATGAGGAGATTTGGAAAAGGCCTGTACTGGGTTGAGATCGTTGACAGAAATGGCAACCGACTGACCATGTGCAGGGTTGTAATTGAGTAAATATTTCTCGTTTAATAGTGATGGAGGAGCTGCCTTGATTGGCGGCTCCTTTTTTATTGGCTGCCTGGAGATAAATTTCTTTATAAATTTACTATATTTTCAAAATTTATTGAAAATTATATATCTTTGTGCTACAGAAAGAGAAAAAGTTAGCAATTATAATACTCTAAAGTTCCCTTTCAGAGGGGCGGAGGGGGCAAAAATCACACAAATGAAACTTATCATAATCGGGGGAGGATTTGGGGGCCTGCGCCTTGCCCGTAAGCTCAGTAATAAGCCAGGCTTTGATATTACGTTGATAGACCGTTTTAACTATCACCAGTTTCAACCCTTATTTTACCAGGTAGCTACTGCGGGGCTGGACGCCAGCAATATTTCCTTTCCGCTGCGTAAGGTTTTTCATAAAAGTAAGAATGTTCGTTTCAGGATGGCGGAGGTTCAGAAAATAGTTACTTCGGAACAAAAAGTCATGACTGATATTGGCGATTTTGAGTACGATGTGTTGGTAATTGCAACGGGTGCTGATACAAACTTTTTTGGCAACCAGCAATTGATAGATAATGCCTTTCCTATGAAGAGCACGGTGGAAGCATTACAACTGCGCCACCGGTTGCTGCATAATTTTGAGGATGCACTGAATGTGCAGTCTGAACTGGAATTACAGCGGCTGATGAATATTGTAATTGTTGGTGCCGGGCCAACGGGAGTGGAGTTAAGCGGCGCCATCGCTGACATGAAGCGCTTTGTATTGCCCAAAGATTATCCCGAACTTGATTTCGGTAAGATGAAAATTTACCTGCTGGAAGGCACGGGTAAAACGCTGGCAGCTATGAGTGAAAAGTCGAGCGCCCGGTCACAAAAATATTTGGAAAAACTGGGTGTAACTGTTTTAACGAATGCACTACTGAAAAATTATGACGGAAGAACAGTGGAACTGCAAAACGGCGATACCATTGAAACAGCTATGGTAATATGGTCTGCAGGTATCAAAGGAAATGTGCCGGAAGGGATCAGTGCCGACCTGGTTGCACGGGGCAACCGGATAAAAGTAAACAGGCATTGCCAGGTACATGGTTTTGATAATGTGTATGCAATAGGTGATGTGGCTTTTATGGAAGAGCCCGCCTGGCCCAATGGGCATCCGCAGGTAGCACCGGTTGCTATGCAGCAGGCAGATATGCTGGTGAATAATTTACGCAGGCTGGAAATGAAAAGCACGACTGAACTTTGGGAGGAATTTGTTTACAATGATAAAGGCAGCATGGCTACTGTAGGCCGCAACCTGGCTGTGGTGGATATGCCCAAACCAAAGTTGCATTTTGGGGGATTCTTTGCCTGGATGATCTGGATGGGACTGCATTTGATGCTGATACTGGGCGTGAAGAACCGCTTCTTTGTATTCAGCAACTGGCTGTACAATTATTTTACCTACGATCAGAATTTACGCCTCATCTTTAAAGAGTTTTACAGAGAAAAAAGAAAATAAACATGGCTTCAAAATTTTTAACCGCTACCTGGAAGAACCTGGTCATGGCAAACTATATTGTTGATCCTGCTGTGCTCAAGCCGTATCTTCCCGGCAAGACTGAACTGGATCTGTTTAATGGCAATGCTTATGTAAGCCTGGTTGGATTTATGTTCATGAACACCAGGGTGCTGGGTTTTAAAATTCCTTTTCATGTTGATTTTGAAGAAGTGAACCTGCGTTTTTATGTACGGTATAATGATAACGGAACATGGAAACGGGGTACTGTTTTTATCAAAGAGATCGTTCCAAAAGCAGCGATCAGTTTTATTGCCAATACCGTGTATCATGAAAAATATGATACCAAAAGCATGAAGCATCTTACCCATGAAACAGAAAATGACATTTCATTAAGCTATCAATGGAAGCATAAAAACAGGTGGAACCGTATCGAAGCTTCAGCCGGGAAGCCTTCACAGGCCATGGTTCCGGGGAGCGAAGAAGAATTTATTGCAGAACATTACTGGGGTTATTCAAGATACAATGAAACCACCACCTTTGAATACAATGTACAGCATCCTGCCTGGAAAATATTTCCTGTAAAAAACTACCTGATCGATTGTGATTTCAGATCACTCTATGGAGATCCGTTCTTAAATTTAACAACCGCAAAACCTAATTCAGTTTTTGTAGCCGAAGGATCAGATGTAAGTGTTCTTAAAAAAAGGAATTTATAGTCTGTCCAGTTGTTTCAGAACAAGTTTCGCCCTGCTTTTAAAACCGGCAGACTGATATGGCAACTGGTCTTCAATGATCAGTTGCAGTTCGGGTTTAATTTCGGGATAATATTTTGCAAGATTGGCAATAACTGACATGGAGAAGACTTTTACCGCCAATGCTTCCGTGGGAGATTCCAGGTATCTGAAACACAGATCCATAATTTCGCCATGATATTTTTCAGGTAATTCAATATCCTGCATTAACCGGATACTGTTTCGCTTCACAGCATCATGCAGGTCAGGCTTTTTTAGATTGTCTACCAGTTCTTCCCAGTGCTTGCTGATGAGCTCCGGGTGAGCATCCACACAGTAACTTACAGGCCAGGCAGCCCTTTGTACCACACGGTATTCGTCATTCAAAAACAGGGTGAAGAGTTCATCAAAGCGCTGCTGGCTGTTGCCAACCCATTTCACAATTTTATTACATTGCGCTTTGGAATGTTCCTTTAATATTTCATTTCTTACATGCACGAATGATGCAGATTACTCTAATTACACGAATTTAGCAGTTATGAAGGATATTTTATTTGAATTTGGTTTGTCTGAAGCAAATTTTCGGGTTATGCCTTTTGGCAGCGGGTTGATCAAGACAACCTGGAAGATAGCAGATGAACTGG
>JBJTMN010000248.1:0-15326 GCA_046070545.1 Ferruginibacter sp. | reverse complement strand
TCAAACATATTGCCGCTACTGGCCACGATATCACTTTGTACATTCATTACCAGCTTATCTACCTGCGTTTCAATAAAGGGCTTTTTACTTTTCACAACCAGTTCAGCAAGTTTTTTGGTACTGTTGAATGTGGTGCTGTCTTTTTGCTGGGCAAATACAGAGCATGAAATAAGGAGGAAGAAAAACGGGAGCAACTGTTTCATAAAAAATTTTTTTCGTGATTAACAGTGCGAAGATGCTCCGGGAAAAATGCCTGGTCGCTGCAAAAGATGATTTGAGTCCAATTTAAGATGTATCAATAAAAAGTGAAGCGTATCAAATTAATGCGAGGCAGTATCAAATTGTCTAAATAACTGGTTTTCAGGTATTAGAAGATATGTTTTTGTCAAGCCATTCCCGAGGACTGGTACCTGCAATTTTTTTAAACGCCCTGTTAAATGTTGCTTTTGAGTTAAACCCACAATCGAAGGCAATACCTAAAAGTGTCTGGGCCTTCTGTTCGCCAGCCATTAACTTTTCTATAACGGCTTTTACACGATAATCATTGATGTAATCATTAAAATTCTGGCCAATACCTTCATTGATCAGTTTAGAAAGAAAAGAAGGGTTAGTATTTAACAGCCTTGCCAGTTGGGTAAGATTCAGTTCGGGTTCAAGATATGGCTTTTGTTCTTCCATCATCCTGGCAAGTTTTTCCTTCCAGGCTTCCAGTTCTGGTAACTTTTCCTTTTCCAAATATGCCTGTTCTGATACTTTTTCCTTCACCGGCACAAAAAGCAGTTGCTGCCGATGGCCAGGTCTTGCAAAATAACCGGCAATGCTCAGGTAATAAATTACAATGCCCAAAGCCACATAGGCATACCATTCAAAAACATAAGACCTTCTGATCTCAACAAAACGCTGAATCAATGAGAAAATAAAAAATACGATTACACCGCCTGCAATGGCATATAACAGGTTACGCATCCAGTCGAACCTGATCTCTTCCGTGCTGGAAAAATTCTGTTTGATATAAACCTGGTAGCCACGATAGGCTTTAATGCTTATATACAAATAATAGAAAAAAGTGCCATAGCTAAATACATCAATCCATATATTCTTATCCAGGTCGGCCAACGGACCTTTGGTGCCATATTGCGTAAGTTCTTCAACGGGAAAAGGGCGGTTAAATGCAAAATCAACTATGAACTTAACAATGATCATTCCTAAAAACAAAACCGGCAGTATAAAATGCCTGTAGTGCTTTTTTTGAAATACAAATTCTGTATTGGTAAGGCTAAGCAGATAAAAATACAGCAGGGGCCCCATCCATAACACATTATTGAAAGGGAAGTAAAACATAAAGCTGCTGTAAGCATCATGTGTATCATACCAGCCGGCAAAGCCCAGCATCCAGAATGCAATTTTTATGGCATTCAACAACAGCAACCACCCCAGTAAAGTATCACTTAGTTTTTCTTCCTGCTTTCCTCTTACAAAAAGAATGATGGAGAATAAAATGCCCTGAACAAAAAATGGTATTAGCAGGCCACTGTATAAATTAAAGTCGAAAGGCATAGATGTAAAATAACAAAACCTGTTCAATTGTTTACAGGCTGTTTAAATAAATGGAAGATTTTAAAATGGGTTGATGCTGGTACCCAAACCAGGTGAATCAGTATAGATGATCTTGCCATCATCAAAATGAACCCCTTCGGCTATATCCTCCGCCAGTAAAAGCGGGCCGTCCATATCCACATAATCCAGCATGGGGGCCAGTTGGGCAATAGCGGCAGTACCAACAGAGCTATCATTCATGCATCCAACCATTACTTTCATACCCAGTTCTTTTGCTTTGGTAATCATGCGCTTTGCAGGCGTAATACCACTGCATTTGGTTAGCTTGATATTAATGCCGTGAAAATGCTGATGACATTTTTCAACATCAGCTTCCACCACACAGCTTTCATCGGCTATTAATGGAAGTACAGATTGCTCATACAGGACCTTCATTCCTTCCCAATCATCTTTTGCCAGCGGTTGCTCTACAAATTCAACGCCCAGTTCTTTCAGCAAGGGTATTTTTTGCAAAGCCTGTTCCAGCGTCCAGCCTGCATTGGCATCTACCCTAAAAACAGCATCGGTATGTTGTCGTAAAGCAGTTACCATTTCTATATCCCCGGCTACTCCTACTTTTATTTTATAGATGGGCCAGGGTTTTTCTTTCATTTTGGCAACCATATTTTCAATGGTATCAATGCCGATGGTAAAATCTGTAAAGGGTGCTGTTGCCGTATCCAGTCCCCACAATTCATGCAACTGTTTTCTTTTCAGTTTTCCATAAATATCCCAGCCGGCCATATCCAATGCACAAACCAGGAAATTATTTGCAGGGAGCAGGTGATGCAGGTAATGCCAGTATCTTTCCGGGTCAGAGAAGGCGAATTTTTCTATGAACATCTTTTTACGTTCAATATCTTCCACCATTTTTTCGACCGGGATATTGTAATAGGCAATAGCAGGGGCTTCGCCATATCCTTTGATACCCATGAAATCCAACTCTACAATGAGTGTTGGCTGGTGCGTTTTGGTTCCTTTGGAAATAGTGAAGGGATGACGAAAAGGAAGGTTGTATGTTTTGTATTGAAGTTTCATAAGATTTAGTAGATGTTCACTTTTGTTGAAGCCAATTTCTGCAGGCCGGCTTCTACAAGATCAGCCTGGCAGCATTGTTTGTTTCGGCTTTACGTTATTTTATTTGATCAATTCAAATACGCCGCTTCCGTATGTATCCAGGTTAATATCCTTCAGATCAGACACGGTGCCGGTTAATATATTTTTCATTTTAGAAAAACCCTTTGTTCTTTCTTCAAATCTCTTCAGTGTAATGGTTTTACTTTCTTTGGAAGTATTCATCACAACCATCACGGTTTGCTTATCATCATACCTGAAATAAACATACACGCCCTCTTCCGGAACAAACTGCATCATTTTACCCGTGGTGATGGCAGAGGATCTTTTCCTGTAATTGGCCAGGGTTGCCATATGATCCCATACCCCGTTCTCCTTTGCATTACGGCCTTCTTTGGTAAATTTATTTTGTGCATCCCCTTTCCAGCCACCCGGAAAATCCAGGCGTACATATCCATCATTGGGGCTGGTAGTTCCAGCCGTGGCTATTTCATCGCCATAATAGGTTTGGGGAATTCCCCTGCAGGTAAGCAGCCAGTTGATGGCCGTTTTATATTTCTCCACATCTTCTCCAACCGTTGAAAAGAATCTTGACATGTCATGATTATCCAGGAAGATCACATTTCGCATCGGGTCTTTATAAACAAAATCCTGCGCCAGCGTGGTATATAAATTATTCACGCCGTCCGTCCAGCCAAAATCTTTTGTCAAAGCATCTGTTATGCCCCAAAGTGTTTGAAAATCGGTTGCAGCCTGCAGGTTACTTTTAAAAGGAATATTTACATTATTCTGTACAAAATAACTTTGGTTGGGCACACCATGAAACCAGGTCTCGCCAAACATAGTCAGCTTAGGATATTCATCCATAAGGGCCTGGTTGCAGCGGTTCATGAATGGCAGGTCGTTGTACGCATAGGTATCAATGCGCCAGCCATCAATGCCAAATTCTTCTACCGTCCATAATGCATGCTGAATTAAGAAACTGGCAACATAAGGATTACTTTGATTAAGATCGGGCATTTGTTTGGTAAACCATCCATCCACCATTCTCTTTTTATCAGAAGTACTTGCATACGGATCAAATGCCACCTGGTCTTTGTAGGTGGTATTGGTATATTCGGGCCATTGGTGCAGCCAATCCTTCATCGGCAGATCTTCAACGGTAACATGCCGTATGCCCACATGGTTGTACACCGCATCCTGAATGATCTTCATGCCTTTTCTATGCATGGCATCAATCAGTTCCTGGTAGGCTTTGGCCCCACCCAGCCTGCGGTCAATTTTATAATGATCCGTGAAGGCATACCCATGTTCGGTACGGTCGTCCATATCATTTTCAATAACCGGTTTAAGCCACAAGGCAGTAACTCCCAGTGATTGCAGGTAATCCAGGTGGTTTTGAATTCCTTTCAGATCGCCGCCATGTCGATTGAAAACAGTATCCCTTCTTAACGACTGATCCCTCATCCCCGGCACCCGGTCATTACTTTCATCGCCATTGCTGAAACGGTCAGGCATGATGAGGTACATGAAATCCTTTGAAGTAACCCCTTGTGCAAAGGCTGTTCCTTTGCCGGGGCGACGGGCTTTTAATTCAAATGGAATATCAAAAGAGGAATTCATTTTGTTCACCCTGATTTTAACTACACCTGGTTTGGTGGCAGCTGCTATGCTCAGATCAAGAAAGATGTAGTTGCTGTTCTCAACCTTATGAACCTGTTCAATTTTTACTCCCGGGTAACTGATGGAATACCCTTTACCTGCATTGGCAATGGCATCCCCGTGGATCATCACCTGCACTTTGTTCCATTTCATACCCACCCACCAGTTGGTTGGGTAGCATTGGTAATCCTGTGCAATGGCAGTAACAAAAAAAAGTAGTGCAAAAAACGAAAACAATATCTTTTTCATGATTAATCCCTTTCCTTTAATAACAAATAACAGATTAGTGCCGCAATGATCATCAGCACACCCCCGATCTGCACAGCAGCAAGCCTGTCGTTGTGCAATACATTTTTCATCACCCAACCAAAACCAAGTGAGGCTATGATCTCGGGTAACACGATGAAAAAGTTGAAAATACCCATGTAAACCCCGATCTTGTTTTCAGGCAATACACCACTCAGCATAGCATAAGGCATACTCAGGATGCTTGCCCATGCTATACCTACACCGGTCATGCATCCAAACAGCATATATTTATTTTCAACAAAAGCAACGCTTATTAAACCCACAGCACCCGCCAAAAGGCAAAGGCTATGTGTTAGCTTGCGCCCCAGTTTATTGGCAATGGAGGGAAGAATAAATGAAAATAAGAAAGTAACCACACTGTAATAAGCAAGTGTAAGTCCTCCAAAATTGGTTCCTTGTCCGTATAGCGGGTCCGTTTCACTGGTTGCATGAAAAATATTCCTGGCTACAGCGGTATTATAATAGAACCACATTAAAAACAGGCCAGGCCAGGTAAAGAACTGTACCATGGAAAGAATGAACATTTTCCTGGGCATCTTTACAATGGCCTCAAAAATTTCTTTTATGCCACTACCAAAACCACGATTTGACTCTATTACTTTTTCTTTAAACCCAAGATCCGGAGGCGGGTATTCCCTGGAAGTGAGCACTGTATAAAGCACTGCTGCCAGGAAGAAGAAAGCTCCTATATAAAAACTCCATTTTACATTATCAGGTATTACGCCGCTTGCAGCAGTTGAACTCATACCCAGCCAGTTGGTCATTACATAGGGCAATGCTGAAGCTATACTTCCACCCAACCCGATCATCAGGCTTTGCATCACAAAACCCTGTGTGCGTTGTTTATCATTTAGCTTATCTGCAACAAAAGCCCTGAAAGGTTCCATGGCTACATTTCCAAAAACATCCATGATCCAGAGCAAGCCAGCTGCCATCCATAAAACTCTGCTATGAGGCATAAAGACCAATGCAATGGTGCTGAAAATAGCGCCAATTAAAAAGTAAGGCCGCCGTCTTCCAAATTTAGGATGCCAGGTCCGGTCGCTCATATAACCGATGATCGGCTGTACCAGTAAACCCGTAAGTGGCGCTGCCAGGAAGAGCAAAGGAATTTCATCCGCATTTGCGTGCAGGTGTTCATAAATGGGACCCATATTGGCTCTTTGCAGATCCCAGCCAAACTGAATTCCAAAAAAACCAACACTCATGGTAATGAGCTGGGATAAGCTTAGTTTCGGTTTTTCCCATTGGGCAATTTCAGACATAGCAATCTATTTTTAAATGAAGCAATTAGTATAAAGATGTAACCCTGCTAAAAATACAATAATTTATCACCGGCTAAAAAAAATATTCTGTGCAACAAAACAGGTAAAGTTTACTGGTAAGTATAAACAGTAAAGCCCCAGGGCTGCAGGCTGAATTCTTTTCCTGAACTGATATTTTCTTTTGCTGCTGAAAAAACATTCAGCGGTTTTCCGTTTACCACAGCATCTTTAACGATAAACGTTTGCGGTAGTTTCGATAGATTTAATAATACAACGACCTGGTGTCCGTCTTTTTCCCGCTGATAGGCAAAGACAGCAGCATCTGCCGAAGTAGTAAGTCTTTTGTAGGAAGCATCAGCTGCCAGTGCCGGGTTCGATCTGTGTAAAGTGAGCATGGTTTTATAAAAGGATGCCATGCCCGTTTCTGAAGTCCAGGTAATGGTATCTTTTACAAAGAACTTCAGCCGTTTTTTATTCATCGCTTCCTGGCCACTGTAAATAAGTGGCACTGCCTGGTACATGGTTTGGGAAAAGACGGCAAAGGTTTTATAGGCATCACCATATTTTTCAAACTCGGTGCCGTTCCAGCTGTTCTCATCATGGTTAGCAGTGAAATAAAGGCGGTATGCATTGGCAGGAAAGCTATCGGTATAAACCCTGATGAGTGAATCCAATTGTTTTACAGTCTTCTTTCCTTTATACAGATCTTCTGTTAAGTGCATCATGCTCCAGGTATAGGTTTCATCAAAGCCGGCTGCATGCAGTTCAGGCTTTTCGCCTTCGGCAAGCATGAATACGTTTTTTATTTTTTTCAGTTCTTCAATACATTCCTTCCAGAAATCGGTTGGTACCTGTTCTGCCACATCGCAACGAAAACCATCAATACCGGTTTCGGTAAGCCAGAATTTCATGGCAGCGATCATGCTGTCTCTTAACTCCCGGTTGGCATAATTTAATTTACGCACATCTGTCCAGTCGAAGGGCGGTATTAAATTACCGGCCGAATCCTTTACATAAAACTGCGGGTGCGTTTGTACCCAGTTATTATCGGGCGATGAGTGATTGGCCACCCAATCCACGATCACTTTAAAACCCATGCCCTGTGCTTTTTTTACAAATGCCTTCCAGTCGTCCATGGTTCCGTAATCGGGGTTAACTGCCTTGTAATCTTTTACGGCATAATAACTACCCATCTCTTTTTCATTCATCTTTCTACCTTCCAGGCCAATAGGTGTAATGGGCATGAACCAGAGTACTTCCACACCCATATCTTTTAAGCGGGGCAATGATTTTGCAAATTCGTTGATAGTTCCTGCAGCAGAATATTGCCTGAGGTTCCCCTCATAAATATTACTCTGGGCAGCCCCGGCTAGATGTACATCGCTGGTTGATGGCCGGGTTTCATTTTGGGTTTTATTATTGCAACTAACTTGCCATGTTGCTATGAAAGCAAGCAGTAAAACAGGCAGCAGGTTTTTCTTCAACATACATTCACTTTTAAAATGAAATTTCAGGTAGCGGTTTTATTTATTTACATCTTTACCTTCCGCTTTTTTCAACAGCATCTTTTAACTCCCGGTTAAATGCATCTTGTTTTATCAGTTCTTCCAGTGTTATATGCATGCGATAGTTCCAGTAAAATTCCGTTATGGCCGGGTTGTTGATCCTCTCTTCATGCGGATCTTCCCTTCGCAAATCAGCATCCATCCCCATCAGGTCCTGTAACTGAAAGATACTCCACATGGCAGGTGAATATAAATGCTGCAGAATAATTTCCTTGCTGATCCATGCTTCACAATAAAATGGCGGCTCCCCTGCTTTTCCCATCAGGTGATTATAAAACCGTTTGGTTGTTATGCTGTCCTCTTCCCACCAGGCACGCACGGTGCTCATATCGTGTGTGGAAGGCGATACCACACTCAGGTAGGGTGCATCATTGGGATGAAAGAATTCAGTACCGGTCTTTTTGGGCATACGTTGTATCTCCAGGCTTAAGATCGCCAGTTGCTCCATTACTTCCGGCACACAATGCGGCACCATGCCCAGATCTTCGCCACATACCAGCATACCAGTACTTCTTTTCAGTTCCGGTAATTTTTTTAATGCTTCCTTTTTCCAGAGTTCATCCTGGCGGTGGTAAAAATAATCGGTATAAATAAGTGCCAGTTCTTTTTGAGAATGGGCATCAAGTCCTTTAAAAGAAGATGTATCCTGCATAGAGATACGGAAATGGAATTCCTGACCGTTGGAACCTTCTGCTTCAAAGAATATGACATTTGCGATCACATCAAATAAACCCTGCTTTACGGTTTCATCAAAAGTTTTCTGCGTTTTAAAATAAGCTTCCACCTTTCGCTGGGTATTGAATTTCTCTTTTAGCTTCAGGCCTGTGAAGAAGGTTTTTTTTACCGCTTCTTTTTGATCGCCAAAAATGTCCTGCAATAAATTTTCAGTTATATAAGGTTCAGTATAGCGTGACCTTTCAAAAAGAATATGTTTGGAGAACAACTCGTTGATATGAACCGGTAATGCCGGTACAAACCTGCCCAGCAGGCCTTCTACGGCATGTGCAGGAATACTCCAGATGCGGAAGAAGCCCAGAATATGATCAATACGGAAGGCATCAAAATAATTGCTCATCTGGTCAAAACGCTTTCGCCACCAGCTAAAATCATCCTGCTGCATGGCTTCCCAGTTATAAGTAGGGAAACCCCAGTTTTGCCCCTTGGCAGTAAATGCATCAGGTGGTGCTCCTGCCTGCTCATTCATGTGGTACAGGCCCGGCTCTACCCAGGCATCGGCGCTGTTGCGGCTTATACCAATAGGAATGTCTCCTTTAATGATGATGCCGTTCTTATGAGCATAGCGTGTTGCATCCTGCAACTGCAGGTGCAGGTGGTACTGCGTAAAATAATGTATGGCTATTTCATCATAGTGTGCCGTTTGGGTACTCACCAGTTCCTGTATCTCACTTTCATTATACACTGCGTGTTTTTTCCAGGTACTAAAATCAGCCGTTTTATATGTATCCCTTAAATAACAGAATGCTGCGTAAGGTTCAAGCCAGTAACGGTTCAGTTCAAAAAAGTTTATATAGTTCAGATCATCCCTGAAACTGTTTTTTTGAACAGCATACAATTTGTGTATCGCTTCATTCTTTAATTTCACTACCGATTCATAATCCACAGCTGGCAGCTTGTTCAATTGTTTTTGTTTGGTTGCAAATGCAGCAACGATCTCCTTGTTCTCTTTTCCTGCAACCGTTTCTATATTTATAAGCATGGGATGCAATGCAAATGCAGAAATGGCGGAATATGGATAGGAGTCTTTCCAGCTGAATGAAGATGTGGTATCATTCACAGGCAGCAACTGTATCATTTTAAGCCCGGTGATCCTGGCCCAGTCTACCAGCAATTTCAGGTCGGTAAATTCCCCGGTACCAAAACTGTTTTTACTACGCAGGCTAAATACCGGGATGGCAACCGCGGCACCCTTCCAGTTCACATTATTCAGGCGGGAAAACCCATCATGAATGATGGTCAACGCATCTTTACCATCCTCGCTCAATAATACCCTGTTATTACCTTCTTCAAAACGAACGAATTTTTTACTGGCGGTATCATATATACCGTATTTATATTCCAGCGGGAATGCTTCTTTGGAAAGATCAAGCTGTACCGTCCACCAGTTATCTTTTTTGCTGAGCAGCAATACATCTTCCTTATCCCAGGAATACAATTTGGCTGCCGAACCACTTATACAGATAATTTCGTGTGGTTTCAGCAAGGGCGCTTTTACCCTGAACTCATGGGTTGGTTTGGCCGGTTTTATTTCTGCAGTATATTTTGCAGGTTTTTGTTTAAGCAGTACGTTGGCAAACGGAGCTGTATAAAAAACATTCTCATACTGGCCTGCATGGTTCCAGGTATCATATAGAACAAGTTTGGGCACATGCAGATCTCCGGCTTCAATAATGCGGTCATTACCAAACTCATATACCAGCTGCGAGTCTTCATCCTGCAGCAGGTACCGGTAAGATATGTTTTCAAAAATATCTTTCTCGTCAATTTCGGCTGTTCCATACCAAAGCTGGTCGTTCAGGTAGGTAAGTGCAAAGCGTTTTTTAATATCATCATTGCCTAATACAGGCGTGTTACCCGACACAAAAAGTGACTGCCCAAACCGGGTGGAATATCGTAAATAAAAATGTAGGATCATCAAAACTGGTTAAGAATGAGCAATATACCAATTTACACAAAAAATCAGCATGAAAAGAGTAAAATACCGCAGATAAAAACTTCTGCCTTATATTTGCAAAAAAAACAGCAAAACAGATGGAAACAACCAAAAAAAACACCGGCCTTTTCTGGATATTATTTTTAATTTCAGTCGTTCTCTTTTTTGTAGTGTTATACTCACCTTACGGTTCATGGGTTTCCATGATGCTGCCTTTTAACGTTACATTTTTTGCCAAGGCACTGGACCTGTTATAGGAATATGCTTAAACGAATTACAGCCATTCGCTTTTCAGCGGATGGCTTTTTTATTGATTACCATTCACAAAATCGGGCCGGCTTATAAAACTGCTCCTGAATTTAAAGCGGATATTGCTGTTGATCTCAATTTTCCATGAATTCATTTCGCCATTGGTCCTGGGAAAGTAATATGCCTTCAGCTCAACTGTTCCAAATGTCAGGTTCTCATTCCGGGTTCTGATACCACCGCCCACCGCAGTAAAAATATCACTATGCTTCAGATTCATTTTTGAAGGTTTTAGTAATATGGCATCGCTGAATATAAAGGGGGCAAACCTGAAGCCCAGGATCTTGGTGGTATTGTAAAACACCGATTCCAGTTTTATAGTGGCCCTTAAGTCAGACTGCAGTGAATCATTACTGAAATAAGGTAAACCAAAATTACTGTTCAGGAATAAGGGTGCATTTAAATTAGGATTTGCCTGGGCGGTTATGCCGGTACTCATAAATACCCGGTTGTACCATTTAGCACTCATTTTACGCAGGCGTGTAAAATGATCCACATTAAACAGCATATCAACATCTTCAAAATGCTCCCGGTGAAAATAGCCGCCCAGCTTAAAAGTATAATTTACATACAACCCTTTTCTTCTGAAATTGGAAATCGACAGGTCAATACTTCCGTATGGCCTCCTGCTGTCTATTATACCGCTTTGTGTTCTTACATAACCTAAAGTGGTGGCTGCACTAAACCCTTCAGGAATATCCTCGTTTCTTCCAAAGCCGTAAATAAAACTTGTTTTATAGAACACCTGCCTAAAAAAATTCAGAGAGGTCAATGCTCCTGTAAAATCGGCGTAGCCGGGGTTATATTTTTTCCTGTATTCTTCGGGTATCAATTGAAAAAAAGTTCTGAACCCCCTGATGGCAATAAAGCGATGCATGCGTATCTCTTTATTTTCGTAAAGTGAACGCTTATTATCTAAGCTATATCCAAACCAGGCATCTATAGAGTAGTTGATGTATTTAAATTTGTCGTGGTAAAGTGCAGAATCTGTATTATACACATTCCTTGACCTGCGGTATGTATATTCCAATGCGCCGGTTGTTGGTATATAGGGCGTAACCAGCGGCTTTTCAATCCTGGTATAAAATACGGTTTCCTGGTTCCGGTCGGTGCTGAAAGCTTTACCATAATCCTGGTAACCTGCAACTGCGTCAATAAAAGTGCCGCCAATATTACGTTTTGTCAGCTCCCCGCCAATACCCATATTTGGTGAACGTGGATTTTCGTAAAAACTGCTGATCAAAACACGATCACCGGATCCCAGGAAATTCTCATCCCGCAATTCAATTCTTCCTTTGTTTTTACTGCTGATATTAAGTTTTGCACCGATAGAAAAAACGTCTTTGGTTAACACTACCACATCAACAGAATCGGTGCTGTTCTCTGCAAATTCAACAAGGATACGGGCGTCCTTAATATATACCAGGTCTCTTAAATATCGCTCATTGTCGGCAAGCAGGTAAGGCGACAGATGATCCCCGGGTTTAAAAAACAGGTTCTTTTCAATTACACTTTTTGAAGAGTTCTTATGGAAGGTAGTAGCTGCCCTTACACCGAGATCGTTCTTTCGGCGGGTGGTATCATCAATATCATATTCAAAACCAAGCCGTATTGATTCAATGGAGCGAATGATCTTTCCCTTAAATTTCAGGAAAGGGTTTTCAATTTTAGCGGGTGCTTCGTCGGGTGGAGTCCGGGAAATACTTTTGCCAAACCTGCCCAGTAAGCCCTTTTTTTTGGCCAGGAAAAAAGTATCAGTCTCACCTGGTTTATCCTGCGCTGGAAGCGGTTTACAAATAAAAATAAGTGCAGAAATAAAAATACAGATATAGCAATTCCGTTTATTCATGGATAGGTAGCAACTACGCTTAAAATGATACTTAAAGATATTGAAATGCGTGGAATAGGATGTTAATACTGTGAATTATGCAAACAAATTAGCCAGGACAGCCTGTTTAAAAAAAGTCTCGTTGATGGATAATTAAAAATGATAAAATGATCTTACGATCTGCCTGTAAAATTTTATTACCTTTCTGCAAAAAAATGAAGATCCTTGTAACGGGTGCCACAGGAATGGCAGGCGCTGAAGTTATACGCCAGGCAATTGCAGATGACTGCATTACTGCCATTACTGCTTTGGTAAGACGGCCTTTAGAGATCGTACATCCAAAGATCAGTACTATTATCCACCATGATTTTTTGAATTACGATGCCGTGAAAGATCAGTTCAGGGATTGTGATGCCTGCATCTGGTGCCTGGGAATTTCTCAGTTGCAGGTAAGTAAAAAGCAGTACGGTATCATTACGTATGATTATACCATTGCAGCTGCCAAAGCCATGCTGGCCGTGAACCCCGGTATGCATTTTGTTTTTTTGAGTGGCAATAAAGCCGACAGAACAGAAAAAAGCAAGGTATTGTTTGCCCGCATGAAAGGAAAGACAGAGAACGCTTTACTAAGTCTTGGATTTAAACAAATCACTATTGCCAGGCCCGATGCCATCTGGCCGAAGCACAAAAATAAAAATGCACCATTGGCTTATAAACTCGGCTTCCCGTTCTTTCCATTGGTAGAAAGATTTACGCCATCAAAGATCATAGGCTCTGTTCAGCTGGCTAAAGCGTTACTCTACCTGGTAAAGCATCCTGCGGATAAGGATACTTATGAAAACATTGAGTTACGCCTGATAGGTGGCAGTAATTCCTAGTGCATCCTGATACTTGTTAAATGGATCTTTTTACGTGAAGGCGGCGTACAAAAGCAAACAAAATCAACATCAGTCACCATATAACAAATATCAACAGCAGCCCCTTCTGTTTTAAATGAACTATCCAGGTTATCGGCTACTTCAAATTTCCCGGATATGGTATCTGTAACCAGTACCCATCCTGTGCCATCTGCTGCCGGATCGCCACCATAATGCACCTTCGCTGTTGTGCAAATAGTATTAGGCATTGTTTCTGTATTATCTTTTTTGCATGATACAACTGCTAAAACTGTAATGCAGGCAACCATCAGTAGTTTTTTCATAACGCACATTTTTACCGTTACGCAGACAAAAACTGTTCCAGTAAACCCAATTGTGTGGATCTTGTAACTATCAGTCAACCCTGAAGCTGGTATTTCTGCTTACACAGGTTGAAAATCTGTATATTGTATTTTCATCAATCAATTTATGTCTTTACCAGCAACTACATCTTCTGCCAAACCGGGTTGGAATAAATTCATTCCGGATATTCTTTTGATACTGCTGTATTTTTTTTGTTTGGATCCCATGATAGCATGGCAACAAGAGCACCTGCAGTTATCATGCTATATACTGATGCTGCTTAATATTGCTGCTGTAGGCATCGGGTGCTTTACATTTTTTAGTCTTTATTCCGATACAGACAAACTGGTAAAGTTTGCAGGTTCCCTCTCGTCTTTTGAAGGTGCGGTCATCGGATTATCTGCCTTTATCAGTTGCCTTGGCTTTTTCTGGTGGCTGGTTCCTTTTGCTGCAGTAAAAAAAATGGGAGTAACCGAAACCGGTTTTATTCTGGGCGCAACAGCCTATTTCATCACGTTTATGGGTGTTGTTGCCGGAGCCAGCTCAGGTAAAAAAGTTATTGAAATGGCGGAATCAACTGTTTTAAAAACATTCAACTATATTACTACTATATCATTTTTCTTTTTCAGTTTTGCTTTTTTGCTGATGGCTTTACAACATTGGCAGCCCGGCTTTATAGCAGCTCCTTATCTTGCTATCATCTGCCTGTTTGTTTTTTATTTACCACTGCGATTCTTTCTGTTGTTCCGCCCCCCTTTTCATAAACTGGAGTATATCAGCTTCGTTTTATCTTTTGGCATTTTAATGATCAGATTATTTGAAAGCCTGTGATCGCAGGAACAAACAGGTATAAAAAAACTGCCGCAAAATATTGTGCGGCAGCATAGTTCGTTTCGGCAGCATTTATTTTACCAGGTTGCAATCGATCTTATCGCCACAGCTGTTGCAGCTCCTGGATCCTACGATCAATGGCCCGTATTTACCACCTCCCATATACTCCTGCCAAAGCCTTGCATAACCCACATAACAATCGTTTTCAAACTTGTAGGCTATTTTAATATCCGGGGTTACATAACGTCTGAGAATAATACCCAGTTCATTTTTTTCTACCTGCCACAAAGACCCGGTATAGTTACCCACTGCAAATTTCAGTAAGGTCATGCCGCCCGAAGGAAGGTCTCTTTTTAATATGTTGCTGATATTTGCATTGCTCAGCATGGGATCTCCGGTTTGATTGGGATTGGAAAAATAACCCGGCAGTTTGGATAAGCGGAAAGTGTTTTTACGGACCAGCTCATCTCCTGCCTCCCCATTCTTCTTCAGTGTTTGTATATCATTCGAACTGAAATTGAATTTGAACGCGTCTTTTACTGATGGCCATTTTTCAGGATCCTGCTGTTTTCCCCAGCCATCATAAGATTCAAGAAACAACTGAACCTTGATTTCATATTCCCCGTCCTCCGGAAATGAGGATTCATTGATGATAAAATAAAGCGGACCACCGGCAATATTACTGGTAAAATCCTCCAGGCCACAAAGCGCACTGGTGGCAGCTGTGGGACCAGGAAGTATATCAAAATTGAGATAGTTCTTTTTTACATCTTCTTCATTTTTGATCAACAGGTATTCCCAGCTGTTTTTGGACCCCATCTGTTCCCCGTTCTTAAATGACCCCAGCCTGAATCGGAGATAATAATATTTTGTCTTGATACTGCTCATTTTAAAAGCCTCCAGCAGGGTCTGGTTATCCAATTCTATACGACCATAAATAAAATCACTCGATTTAAAGGAGGTTTTGCTGCCATCATGATTATTGCCAAAAGGTTTATC
>JBJTMN010000247.1:0-2588 GCA_046070545.1 Ferruginibacter sp. | reverse complement strand
CATCGCATTTTTTAACCGCTATTTATGCAGGTTTGTAAACCTTACCTGTGTTACAGTAAAAGCCAACAACCCTACATTGGCTGAACCTTATCCAATAAAAAAAATCTTAAGCGACAGGGCAGCAAGGTATATCAACCCCTTGTATTTCTTTAAGCTAAAACGTATCATAAAAGAACAACAGGTCACACACCTGATCATAGAGCATCCCTATTACGGCTGGCTGGGTATTTTGCTGAAATGGTTTTGCAAAGTAAAGCTGGTTGTTCATTCACATAATATCGAATCGCTTCGTTTTAAAAGTACAGGCAAATGGTGGTGGGGTATTTTATGGCACTACGAAAAACAGGTGCATGGAATGGCTGATATGAATTTCTTTATTCATGATGATGACAGGGATTTCGCCATTAAGAATTTTAAGCTTGATCCGGAAAAATGTATCACCATTACCTATGGTTTTGAGCTGACCGAAGCTCCTGCTGCTTCAGACAAAGGGGCATCAAAAGAACGGATATGCGTCATACACGGAATTGATAAAAATGATCGTATCCTGCTCTTCAACGGCACACTCAGTTATAAACCAAACCTGGATGCACTGGATACCATACTAAACAGCATAAACCCCCTGTTGCTGGCTGACAGTAACTTTGCTTATAAGATCATTATCTGCGGAAGTAAACTTCCTGCTGTATACAACGGATTGATCAACTACAAAGAAAGTAATATCATTTATGCAGGTTTTGTAGATGACATCAACCTATACTTTAAAGGTTGCGATATTTTTATTAACCCGGTTATTGAAGGCGGTGGCATAAAAACCAAAGTTGTGGAAGCCCTGGGATATGGTATGCCTGTCATCAGCACTTCCAGCGGCGCAACAGGCATTCCTGCTGATATTACAGGAGGAAAATTACAGGTACTGCCCGATAATAACTGGAGCGAATTTACCCGAGCTATTGTAGCATGCAATACCGGAAAAAAAATCCCTTCCTCCTATTTTGATCACTTTTACTGGGGTAATATTGCCCAAAAAGCTGCGCATGCTTTACATAGCTGATACAAAGCAATTTCTATGATTGTATGCAATATGAAAATGGGATATGGCAACACGGGGGAGTTTCTTTGAGGAAGAAATGAAAATTCCCCGGCTCTTTGTTGTGAGCCTGTTTTATTTACCTGTGCTTTTTGAAAGAATCCTGTTTTTTACAAAATGAACAAACAACTTCAGGTTGATCTGCATGAATACAATTGCTGTAACAAAAAATCTGGCCACAGGGCTAAATGTTGCTATCACAGCTTTATCATCAAAAATATGGGATGCTACAGTATAAGCAGTATACGTTTCAAAAAAAAGTGCTTTAAACTTATTTAACCTGAACTTATTCACCATTTTTTTCCTGGTGCCGGAATTCCCATCTGCTGAGCGGTGATAGGAAGTGGTTGTAACAAAACTGAGCTTACCAAGAATTGCCATTTTACCCATGAATGACCAGTCGCAACCCACATACTCCCCCACTGGTTTATCGTGCAGCAGATTGTTCCTGAAAACGCCGTAAAAGTTGCCATTCTTACCCACTTTTGAATAATAGGTGAACACCCGTTTAAAAGCGTCTGGCTTATCCACTGCAAACATTTTCTCATCAAACAGAAAATCGCTGCCGGAATAATACTTAGCAACTCCCGAGCATAAAACATGATCAGGATTATTTTCCAGGAAATGAACGCAGGCTTCCACATAATTGCTGTCAAAATAATCGTCATCACTCATCCAGATAAAATAACCTGCAGTTGACTTGCTGTAAACAAAATTGAAATTTTCCTCCAGGCCCAGGTTTACGGGTTGCCTGGTTTGCGTGACCCTGCTGTCTTTGGCCGCAAAGGAAAGGATGATCTGCTGTACCCTTTCATCTGTAGAACAGTTATCCGATATAATGATCTCCAGGTTTTTATAGGTTTGTGCAGCAATACATTCCAGGCATTTCTGCAGTCCGTCCGGGCGGTTATAAGTAGGCAAGCCAATAGTTACTAAAGGTTCACTATTGGCTTGCTTATTAAAATGTATGTTATTCGTTTCAGTCATTATTGCCCCCGGGCTGCAGATCTATGCTATCCTTTTTAAATACCCGCCTCCCAGCGCTTCAGTGATCAGCAATTTGTTGGTGATAGCCTCGTCTTTTACGAACTCGGTTGTTGTTTTTAAAAACGCTTCCATGGCTGTGTACGGATTATTACCAACATCCCATGGCCTGTCGGTTACATATCCTTTCGGGAAGAATTCAACAAAGGTATCGGGCAGCAGGATGTATGAATCCATGCTCACCAATGGGGTGTACATCTCCAGTTCACGCAATACATGATCATGTGTGTGATTAGAGTCCAGTACCACCATCACTTTTTTAAATCCTTTTGCATAGTCGGCTATCTGCTGTACAATGCCTTCATCAATAGAAGAGCCTTCCAGCATGGTAATATTTTTCATCATCGGGTGCTTTTCGATCTCATCCCGGTTATGTTTGCGGATATCAATATCTACAGCGATCACTTTTCCACCGTTACCCAATAACTCCATCATACTGGATGAGAAGATTATG
>JBJTMN010000246.1:0-5977 GCA_046070545.1 Ferruginibacter sp. | reverse complement strand
CCTTATTTTTTGATTAGAGTCCTGGAGTTCAAACGCTGTTGTTGGCTATACGGCATTTTTTACCATTAGGCTTAAAGGCAGCTTCAGATTCTTTTGCACTTTCTTTACACCACTTAATTTTTTCTTGCCTCCGCAAATTTTTTTGTAAACGTTTCTGTTAATTGAATGATTCATGATCTGAGTAAAATAAAATACCCATCCAGGTGCTGGTTAGTTCTGCATGGAAGTATGCAGATAAGAGAAACCGATATCAGGCTTTTGGAGGCTGAAAAATTTCGTGCTGATTGTGCCTGGAAAAATAAGGGCTATGATAATCAGGCTGATTTTGCACGACAGGTTTATCGGCAGGTAATAAAATTATTTGAGTTGTATGCACACAGAAAAACACTGTGGCATTTGTTGTATGAAAGGGAACCGGATTATGGGGCAATTCATGCTCATCAGCTTCTTCAGTTTCCTGAAACACTTCATCTAAATTAAGCAGGTGGCCTGCTATAAAATCTGCCAGGTTCATATCAGGGTCTTCTGTCTGCTGACAATGCTGATAAATAGCAGGAAGTTGCGAAAGCACAGAAAAATCTCCCTGTGGAAAAAGGCAATTTCCTAACAGGAAATACAGAGATGTTAATATGAGCAGTACTTTTTTCAAGATTTCAGAATCTAAAGATATGGCAATTCAATAGCTACAGTTGTTAATTAAAAGTCAACAACCGCTTTAATAATTTAACAGCTTCTGCACATAAACATCCAGCCTGCTGTAAGCCATAAAATTCTTTTCCAGTTCTATATTAAAGGGGATTGCTGTATCCAGTGATGCACAACGCATGACAGGTGCATCCAGTTTATCAAAACAGTATTCTGTTATCCAGGCAGAAATTTCACTGCCAATACCACCGATCAATGTGTCTTCGTGCAACAGCAAGACTTTACCGGTTGCCTCAACTGCTTCTTTGATGGCAGTATAATCCAAAGGAAGCAATGTTCTGAGATCTAAAATGTGAATTGAGATATCCGGATGATTTTTTGCGTAATCCATCGCCCAATGTACTCCGGCGCCATAAGTAATAATGCTGATTTCATCACCGCTGGTGACCAACCTTGCTTTACCAATTTCCACTTCGTAATATGCTTCCGGCACTGATCCGCTCACGCTGCGGTACAAAGCCTTGTGTTCAAAATACATTACAGGATTGGGATCGTTGATAGCAGCAATCAATAACCCTTTTGCATCGGCAGGTGTACTGGGATAAACCACTTTTAATCCAGGAGTGTGTACAAACCAGGCTTCATTACTTTGGCTGTGAAATGGCCCTGCTCCTACACCGCCGCCGGTTGGCATACGAATCACCACATCTGCATTTTGTCCCCAGCGGTAATATATTTTTGCAAGATTGTTGATGATCTGGTTGAAGCCTACGGTTGCAAAATCGGCAAACTGCATTTCCATAATGGATTTATACCCTTCCAGGCTTAAGCCCAATGCTGCTCCAACAACAGCACTTTCACAAATGGGTGTGTTGCGTATCCTGGCTTTCCCAAACTCTTCTGCAAAACCTTCGGTGATCTTAAAAGCACCTCCATATTCTGCAATATCCTGCCCCATGATGACCAGGTTGGGATGTTTGTGCAGGCTTTGACGTAAGCCTTCCTTTATTCCATCGATAAACCTAAGGTCGTCTCTTGTTTCTTGTTTACCGTTGTTAGTTTCTCGTTTTCTGTCAGTAATCTCGCTCGCCAACAAGAAACGAGAAACAACAGGCTGATAGACATCATTTAATTCCTCCAGGGTGTTCACTTTCATTGGCCCTGCCTGCGAACCTATTTTTAATTCTGTTTCAATGTAATTTTTGGTTTCGGTCTTAATATTTTCAATCTGTGCTGCTGTTAAAATATTTTCTGCAACAAGATAGTCTTCATAATTTTTTACCGGATCTCTCTTTCCCCATTGCTCAAACAATTCCGGTGGCACATATTTTACACCACTGGCTTCTTCTTGTCCACGCATGCGAAAGGTCATGCATTCAATTAAATAAGGTTTTTGATTTTTGATGCAGTAATCCCGGACACCTTTGATCGTATCGTACACCGCTAAAATATTATTGCCGTCTATCTGCACTCCTTCAATACCATAACCAATGGCTTTGTCCACAAGGTTTTTACAGCGATACTGTTCACTGGTTGGTGTGCTTAGTCCATACCCGTTATTTTCAATGATAAAGATCACGGGCAGATCCCAAACAGCTGCAATATTCAATGCTTCATGAAAATCGCCTTCACTGGTGCCGCCATCCCCGGTAAAAGCCAGCGACGCTTTTTGATCATCCCGCAATTTGTAGGCCAGCGCCACTCCATCTGCAATGGCCATCTGCGGGCCCAGGTGACTGATCATACCACAGATATGATGGTCCTTTGAACCAAAATGAAAACTTCTTTCCCGCCCCTTGCTGTATCCTTCTTTATTTCCCTGCCATTGCATGAACAGTTTGCTCAACGGCATTTTACGGGAGGTAAAAACGCCCAGGTTTCGATGCAAAGGCATGATCCACTCATCGGGTTGCATGGCCATGGTGGCGCCCACAGCAATGGCTTCCTGTCCTATACCACTGAACCATTTGCTTATTTTTCCCTGCCTGAGCAGGACCAGCATTTTTTCCTCGATCATGCGGGGCAATAAAATGCTTTTGTAAATAGCAACCAATTCGTTATCCGTTAAATCTTTTCTGTGGAAATGCATACGTGTTATTTGGCTTCACAAAAGTAATTGAAGTTAAACAACTATACTGCTGGAAAATGGATTTTGCCCGGGCCGGATCTTTCTTTGATTTTCTTTAACACTTAAAGTTTGTGCAAAGCACCGAAAGACTGCATCTTAGCCCTAAACTATTGTAATATGAAACCAAAAACCATTGTACCGTTTACAGCCCTGGCACTCTTTGCAGCATTCGTTTTCAGTTCCTTTGTTTCTCCTGCTTTCCCCAAAAAGAAAGAAAACAGGTTTCTGCAACCAAAGATACAGGTTGCCATCCTGCTGGATGTAAGCGGAAGTATGGACGGGTTGATCGAGCAGGCAAAAGCACAGTTATGGAATATGGTGAACACCATGGGTAAGGCAAAATGCGATGGCAGTGTTACTCCAAAAATTGAAATTGCCTTGTACGAGTATGGCAGATCGACCAATGATATAAAAGCAGGGTATGTAAAACAGATCAATGGCTTTATCAGCGACCTGGATTCGCTATCTGAGAATTTATTCAGCTTAACCACCAATGGCGGCGATGAATATTGCGGCCAGGTAATTTATACTTCGCTGCAGCAGTTGCAGTGGGATGCTGCACCGGAAAACTACAAAGTGATCTTTATTGCAGGCAATGAGGATTTTTTGCAGGGCAGCCTTCATTATTCCAAGGCATGTACCGAGGCAAAGAATAAAGGAGTGATCGTAAATACCATTTATTGCGGTGATAAGATGCAGGGCATACGGGAGCACTGGAATCTTGCCGGCGAATGTGGTAATGGAAGTTTTACCAATATTAACCAAAATGCAAAAGAAGAAGATATACCAACACCGTACGATAGTTTACTTGTAACCTACAACAGCAGCCTGAACAGTACATATGTAACGTATGGCTGGGCTGGTGCTGGTTATGCAGCAAAGCAAGGGAAGATGGATGCGGCAAATGCACAAGCCAGTAAAAAACAGGAAATGGCTCGCATAAAAACCAAAGCAAGCAGTAGAGTTTACAATAATGCAAAGTGGGATCTTATAGATGCTGATGCAGATGGCAAACTTGATGAGGCCATTGCTGACAGAAATGCACTACCTGATAGTTTAAAAAACAAATCGAAAGAAGAAATAAAAAAAATAGTTGAAGAAAAAAGCAGGCAACGGGCTGCGGTGAACAACCAGATCATTGAACTTTCGGCCAAACGGGATGCTTATATAGCCGAACAAAGAAAGAAAATGGCTGCCCGTAAACAGGAGAACACATTAGAAACCGAAGTTGAAAAAATTATTAAAGAACAGGCAAAGCGTTATAAGATGAATATCGAGTAAAAGATATTTCCATGAAAACTTAAGATAAAGAGTGCGGAAATAAACCGTACTCTTTTTTATTATTATTCATTTACTTTTTTCTTATCCTCCGGGAAAGCCAGCTTATGCACCAGTGAATTAAAGAAGGAAAGTACGGCACCAAAAAGCAGCGCATACCAGAAATTTTCAACCTTAAAACCGTGAACAAAATAAGCATCGAGCAGAATGATACCTGCATTAATTACAAAAAGAAAAAGGCCCAGCGTTAAAATGGTTGCCGGCAATGTAAGTATGATAAGGAGCGGTTTTACAATGGCATCCAGCAAGGATAATACAATGGCTACAATAACAGCAGTGCCAAAATCCTTTATTTCAATACCTGGGAGTATCAACTCCAGGATGAACACATTTACAGAACAAACAAGCACTTTAAAAAACCATTTTTGCATAACATTAAATTACAACTATTTCGTAAAACGCTGAAGGATTTAGGTATTTTTTTGCCAGTTCACGAAGCTCTTCTGCCGAAATGGTTTTTATAGTTTCAATTGATCTGTAAAAATAATCACCATCAAGATTGTTCAGCACCAGGTTCTTCCAGCGCCCCATGATCTGGAAAGGCCCGTCCAGGTCGCCCAGGATCGTCCCGATCAGGTAATTACGCACCAGCAGCAGTTCATCTTCTTCAACCAGGTCTTCACGCAGCAGTTTCATTTCTTTATAGATCTCCTCAATGGCTGCTTCGCAAACATCTTTACCTGCTTCGGTACTTATCATCCATGCCGAGTCGTGTATATGATTTTGTACATAGCTGTGTATGCCATAGGTATACCCTTTATCTTCCCGGATATTGCTCATAAGCCTGGATCCAAAAAAACCACCGAACAAGGTGTTCAGCACCATTACTTTCATAAAATCGGGATGATGGCGGTTTGGAAAAGGCCTTGCAATACGGATTGCACCCTGTACACCTTCAGCATCATTTTGTACACGGTATTTTTTTTCTGCTGCAGGCGTTTGTATAATTGCGGGCAGCTGGTTGTTGAAAGGTTTTAAAGACAGGTCGCCCAATGCTGTGTTCAGCTGCTGTTCAATATCGGCGGGTAGTTTGCCGCTTACAAAAACTACACACTGGCCATTCAGGTAATACTGGTTAAAAAAATCTTTAAGCTGTTGACTGCTCAATGCATCCAGGTCTTCGGGATTGGTGTATTTGCCATAAGGGTGCTGTTCACCAAAAACATACGCATCAATTAACCGGGTGGCTACAAAGTCGCATTTTTGCAAGTTAACCTTGATTCGTTGTTTTGAGTTTTGTTTATAAATATCCAGCTCTACTTCACTAAAAACCGAATCGGTTATCATTTCCCGTACCACGGGCAAGATACTTGGCAATTGTTTGCTTAAAGAAGAAAGTGAAACAACGGCTGTTTCATTAAAACAGGAACGGTTGCAGTAAGCACCATAATATTCAAATATCTCGCTTATTTCAAAAGCATTCTTTTTTGACGTGCCATTCTTTAATAAATAATTGGTGGCGGCGGCAACAGACTTCTGCTGCTCAAACCAGTTGCCGGCATAGAATACCAGCTCAATCTGAACTACTTCCTGGGCACCTGCATCAATAGCATACACAGGTACACCGTTATCTAAAGTAAATGTTCGATAGGGTTTAAGCTGCAGGTTAAATTCAACGGCATCTTTTATAGCGGGAGCTGTTTTTCTGTTCATTAAAATCTAGTTATTGGAATAGTAATACAGGGTATTTGAATTCCTTTCGTCAAAAATTATTTTGCTTTCGTTCTTTATTTCTTCTGCAGTAACAGCCCGGTACCTGTCCAGTTCCTTATTGATCAGGTCTGCATCGCCCATTAATTCGTACATGGCCAGGCTGGCGGCACGGTTGGTTATGGTCATGTCTTCAAAGGCGATCATGCTTTCGGT
>JBJTMN010000245.1:0-3614 GCA_046070545.1 Ferruginibacter sp. | reverse complement strand
GGGCCATCTATGCCATACTTACCTTAATACTGATCATTGCAGCATTCAATATGGTAAGCGCATTAACCATGCTGGTATTGGAAAAACAAAAAGACATCAGTGTATTACAAAGCATGGGTGCCAGCGATAAAAGTATTTTAAAGATCTTTTTAAGTGAGGGTTTATTGCTGGGCAGTATTGGCACGGTTGCCGGTATCATCATGGCTACCATCTTATGCCTATTACAGCTAAAATTCAAGATCATCAAGCTACAAGGTGGTTCCTTTCTGCTGGATTATTTTCCGGTGAAGCTGATTGCAAGTGATTTTATATTAGTTGCAGTAACTGCCACTGCCATTGCCTTTTTGGCTGCCTGGTTTCCTGCACGTAAGGCCAGCAGGCAGCAATTTGAGCTGCGCTAAATTTATCTCAGCACCATCTGCCGGTCGGCATCCAGCTTTATTAAAATAAAAATAAGAATGGTAAAGGTCAACAATGAAGAGCCACCATAACTCATCAATGGCAATGTAATGCCGATCACCGGCGCCAGTCCGATGGTTACGCAGATATTTACTGCAATATGAAAGAACATGATGGCTGCCACTGAATAGGCATATACCCTGCTGAAAGTACTTCGTTGCCTTTCGGCAATTTTAACAATTCGCAGGAGGAAGAAAAGATATACCAGCATTAAAAGTGCGCTGCCGACAAATCCAAAGTTTTCGCCAACGGATGTAAAGATAAAATCGGTATGCTGTTCCGGCACAAAGTCGCCACGGGTTTGCGTTCCTTTTAAAAATCCTTTCCCAAAAAACCCACCGGAGCCGATGGCAATTTTTGATTGCTTTACATTGTAATTCTGCTGCTCTGTTTTTAACTGCTTTTGCTTCTGGTCGGCCGCATCAGGCAGACTTGCAGTATTATTCTTATCTGCAAATGGGTTATCAACACCTACCATACTAAAAATCCTGTCGGCCTGGTATTGCTTAAACACATGTTTGAAAGTGAATGGTATTACCAGTCCCACAAAAATTGAACTTACAGCCCACACCCCGATTATTATTACCAGCAGGCGGTTGTTTCTGCGAATTTGCCGCCGGTTAAAATAAAAAGCAAGTATTGCCAGTATGGTAAATGCAATAAGCAGTGTTTTTGTATGAAAAAGCAATGAAACTACCAGTAATACAGCCATGGAAAAACCAGCGATCAGGTAACCTGGCGGCAAACCCTCACGATACATGGGAATTAAAAAAGAAAAATAAACCAATGCCAGGCCGGTCTCTCCCTGCAATATAGAAAGCATGGCCGGTGCAAATGAAATGGCCGCTGCAATCAGCTGCGATTTGGGTTTCTTAAAATCCGTTTCGGGCATTGACAGGTATTTTGATAATGCCAGCGCCGTAAATATCTTACATAGTTCTACCGGCTGCAGGTTCATAAAACCCAGTGGTATCCAGCTTTTGGAGCCCTTGATCTCTTTACCTATAACAAAGGTTGCCAGTACCAGCAGCATACCTACCAGGTACGAAATATTGGCGGTTGCAGTAAAGAATTTACTATCGGTAAGTAAAATAAAAACAGCCAGTATAGCGCAGGCACCAAAAAAGAAAAGCTGTTTGCTGTAATTTTTTTTGAATCCTATCAATGTTTGTACAAAATTATCCGTGCTTTTGTACTCTACGGAATAAATACAGATAATGCCAAAAATGACAATGATGGCATATAGCCATACCATCAGCCAGTCTATTCCTTTTGATATCGCTGGATTTCTATTCATCGTGAGGCGTGCGTTGTGAATCGTGAGTTAGTACACGATCATCTTACTGAGCATTTGAAAAGTTTTAATTATTAAGCGTGTCCTTTATTTCCGGTTTCTTTTTTTCATTTGGCAAAATAGCTTCGGAATTGATCTTCATTTTTTTGTCGCCGCTATCTTTTTTCTGTTTATCCTTGTCCTTTTTAATTTCATCCAATATGGCTTCTTCATCAGTCTGGTCTACTTCCATCGTGTCCCTGATGAGTGTAATGTACCCTTTTGCGATCAGGTAGGCCGAATCTTTTGCATGCAGCATGGAATCAACCGTTTTCATCTCCTTATAAATACGCGGTGGTATCAGGTTCAGCTTTTTGAATTTATCAACAATAGGCTGCCTGCTTTTTGCAATGGTATCATTCAGGTATTTTTCGATCATCAATCCAACTATAGGTGCAGCATAGGTACCACCAAAGCGGCCACTGTTTTCCACCACGCACATAATAGCGATCTTTGGATTATCCCTTGGTGCAAAGCCGCAGAAGAAAGCGTGGTTGGGCTGCTTTACACCCCGGTAATAGTTTTCCACCGTACCTGTTTTACCACAAATAACAATGCCTGGTACTTTGGCGCCACCGCCGGTTCCGCCTTCTACCACACGCTGCATACCATCATGCACGGCTTCAAATACACTGTCGGGAATTTCAATGGCACTGTGTTTTTCTTTAAACCTTGTCAACATACCAAATTTATCGCCATCTTCTATTGAATCGATCAGGTGCGGAATTTTATACCAGCCCTTGTTAGCAATATAGGCCATTTCATTAGCCGTTTGAATGGGTGTGGTCAATACCTCGCCCTGGCCAATACTTACCGAACGGAAACTGCAGTAGTTCCATCTGCCATCTCCATAAATTTTATTGAAATATTTTGGAGTAGGAATGTTACCGGGTTTTTCGGAAGGCACATCGGTACCCAGTTTATGCCCCAGGCCAAATGCATACATATAACGGTCCCAGGTTGACAGGCTGCTGTCGATATTCGGATATTTTGGATTATTGATAACGCGTTGCATTACGGTAGCAAAATAGGTATTGTCTGACACCCGGATGGCATTACGCAGATCGAATGTGCCATAGTCCAGGCATTTCATGGGCTTGCCGCTGCCACAACCATAAAAGGCGCCGCCACAGGAAACGGTGGTAGCTGTAGTGATCACACCTTCATGCAGACCAATTAAAGCCTGCAGGGTTTTAAAGGTAGAGCCCGGTGAGTAGGTTGCCGTAACAGAGCGATTAAACAATGGCTTTGCAGGGCTAAGTAATAACTCGGCATAATGTTTTTTTCTTTCGGCACCTGTTAATAATTTAGGCTGGTAGGTGGGGCTGCTTACCATGGCCAGTATGCCTCCTGTCTTAGGATCGATGGCAACAATAGAACCCAGTTTGTTTACCATCAGTTCTTCTCCCAGTGCCTGCAATTCAATATCGATAGAACTGTGCATGTTTTGCCCGGCCACTGCAACGGTATCGTATTTCCCATCTTCCAGGGGTTCGGTAAGGCGGTTCTTATTATCCCTTTTCCAGAACTCGATACCACGCTGGCCCATCAATACTTTTTCATAGGTTCTTTCCAGACCGGCACGGCCAATATAATCGCCCATTACATACCCTTCGTAAACCGGGTTCTTTAAAATATTTGAATCTACCTCGCCCAGGTAACCAAAAATATTACCACCTGCTTCAAAAGGATAATCACGTACCGAACGTTCCTGCATAAAATAGCCTGGGGCCAGTTTATACAGATTCTCACTGATCTTGGCCATTTTTTCATTGCTCAATAAGGGTTCAAAAACAGAAGCCCGGTAACTTTTATTTTTGAT
>JBJTMN010000244.1:0-3292 GCA_046070545.1 Ferruginibacter sp. | reverse complement strand
GAACAATGCAGGCACGTGATTGTGCCTATGACGCGGAAGATAACGCCGCTGCAGGATCTGAAATGCCTGTTTCTGCTCATTAAGATATTCAGAAGAGAGAAGCCCGATATTGTGCATTCGCATACGCCCAAAGCGGGCTTACTGGGCATGCTGGCTGCAAAAATATGTGGCGTAAAAGTAAGGATACATACTGTTGCCGGCCTGCCCTTAATGGTGGAAAAAGGGGTAAAATATCAACTCCTGAAATTTATTGAAAAGCTGACTTATGCAACTGCCTGCCAGGTTTGGCCAAACAGCAGATCCTTAATGCAGTTCATCACTGATCATAAACTCTGTAAATCAGAAAAGCTTAAACTGATTGCCAAAGGCTCAACCAATGGTATTCAGCTCGAAAGGTTTTGCAGGGAAAACCTGGAACCCGGGATCATTGAGGAAACTAAAACACAGATACGTTACTCGCAACAGAACCGTTACCTGCTCTGCATTGGCAGGCTGGTGGTTGATAAGGGAATTACCGAGCTTGTTCAGGTATTTACCCAGCTTCAAAAAACAAATGATGACCTGGTATTGATACTGGTTGGCGAATACGAAAATACGTTAGACCCGCTGCCGGCAGATACGTTACACGAAATTGAAAGGAATCCTTCCATCATTCATATTGCCTGGACCAACCAGGTGGAGTATTACATGAGCCTGGCAAACTTTTTTGTTTTCCCATCGCACCGCGAAGGATTTCCCAATGTGCTTTTGCAGGCAGGTGCCATGGGACTGCCGGTTATCTGCAGCTATATTACCGGCAATATTGATATTGTAACCAACAACGAAACAGGGTTGATCTTTGACAAAGGAAATGAACAACAGATGCTGAAACTGTTGCAGTATGCCCTGCTGCATCCGCAGTTTATGCAAACCATGGCAAAAAAATTACAACAGGAGATCCGGGAAAATTATCCCCGGGAAAATATATGGAAAAATATGCTTGCGGCTTATAAAAGCTTGGTAAATTAGATAATTAAAAAACAACAATGATATTAATAGGATACAGTGGTCATGGATTTGTAGCATTTGGAATTTTATCAGCTGCCGGTAAAAAGGTTACCGGTTATTGTGATGTAGCTGAAAAAGAATACGATCCTTTCGGCCTGCCCTATGTAGGATCAGAAAATTCGGAGGCTGCCATGCAGGCTTTAAAGCAAAACGGTTTTTTTATTGCTGTTGGCGATAATGGCCTTAGGAAAAAGATACACGAAAATCTTGCTCAAAAGCAATTGCTGCCTGGAAATGCAGTTCATCCTTCAGCAGTTATTGATCATTCCGTAATTGTAGCAGAGCATGGTGTAATGATTGCGGCTAACGCTACTATTAACCCATTAGCTTCTATTGCAACGGGTGTTATTTGTAATACGGCTTGTGTTGTAGAGCATGAATGTGTTGTGGAAGCTTTTGCTCATATAGGCCCTGGTGCGGTTTTGTGTGGCAATGTAAAAATAGGAGCCGGAACTTTTGTAGGAGCCAATGCCGTTATAAAACAAGGGGTAACAGTGGGTAATAACGCAATTATCGGCGCCGGGGCTGTGGTCGTAAAAGATGTGCCGGATAATATTACAGTAATGGGGGTGCCGGCCAGGTAACAAATGCTTAAGAGCTGCTTGGCTGTCAGCAACACTAAACATATAACTCCAAACGTTTAACCCTTATCTTTGCAACGCTAAATAATCAACAATTATGAAAGTATTAGTTACAGGTGGCGCAGGGTATATCGGCTCTGTTTTGGTTCGCCAGTTATTAAGTAAAGGCTACCAGGTAAGAGCTTTGGATTCTTTAAAGTTTGGAGGTGATGCATTGTATGATGTAATGCTGAACCCGAATTTTGAATTCATGAAGGGAGATGTGCGAAATGCAGATGATATTGACAAAGCTCTTGTTGGTATTGATGCCATTGCACACCTGGCTGCTATCGTTGGCGACCCTGCCTGTAAAAAATTCAGCTTCGAAGCAAATGAAACCAACTGGGATGGATCTGTGTTGCTGTTTAACAAGGCAGAAGCCGCCGGTGTAAAACGTTTTGTTTTCTCCAGCACCTGCAGCAATTATGGCAAAATGAGCGACCCCAATTCCTTCGTGGTGGAAACTTCTGACCTGAACCCCGTTTCTTTATACGCCGAGTTAAAAGTAAAATTTGAAAAATATTTACTGGAAGAAAAAAAAGATAGCCCGATGTGCAGTACGGCTTTACGTTTCAGCACAGTCTATGGTTTTTCTCCCAGGATACGTTTTGACCTGACCGTGAATGAATTTACCCGCAATGCAGCGGTACATGGTGAGCAGGAAATATGGGGCCAGCAGTTCTGGCGCCCCTATTGCCATGTGGATGACCTGGCAAGAGCCGTGGTGCTGGTGCTGGAAAGCCCGGTTGAAAAAGTAAAAGCCAATGTATTTAATGTAGGCAGCACTGAAGAGAACTATACCAAGGGTATGATCATCAAAGAAGTTTGCAAAGTGGTACCCAATGTAAATGTTATTTATGTTGATAGCAGCGAGGACCCCCGGGACTACCGCGTTAACTTCGATAAAATAAAGAACGAACTGGGCTTCACCATCACTAAAACAGTTCCTGATGGTGTGAAGGAAATTTATACACTGTTAAAAACAGGTATCGTTACCGATTCTTTTGTAGAGAAGTTCAGGAATATCTGATCTCAGCAGAAATCATCAATAAAATTCTGGGGATGCAATCAATGCATCCCTTTTTCTTTATAAAATCTTTATACCAATATCCGTACATGTTATACAATACTTATAATCTGCAAACTACCTTTGTGTTAAGTAAAACGGTATGGCAACCTTAACACATCGCATCAGTAAAACCGGGCAATATATATACAGCCTGTTGTTGCTGATCGTAATTGCTTCTGGCTGTTATTTAGCAGGTTCAATTATTGATTACCGGGTGGTGGCATTCCTGTTATTACTTGTTGTTTCTGTTACAGCAGTATTGTTCGATATCGTGCCGGTTCTGATCACAGCGGCATTGAGTGCACTTACCTGGAACTTCTTTTTTATACCGCCGCACTTTACTTTTCGTATAGAAAAAACAGAAGACCTGGTATTGTTCCTGATGTACTTTGTAATTGCTTTGGTAAATGCCGTGTTAACTTACAAGATCAGGCAGGTGCAAAAAGAATCGATGCTAAAAGAGGAAAAAGCCAACACGATAAAGCTGTACAACACACTGCTCAATTCTTTGTCGCACGAGCTAAGAACGCCAATTGCTACTATTGTTGGAGCCACT
>JBJTMN010000243.1:0-2760 GCA_046070545.1 Ferruginibacter sp. | reverse complement strand
AATTGATATCTGCTGAATAGGGGTAACAAAATTTCCGGCCGAATAGGCAACATAAGTGCCCGAGCCTCCAACGATCTGATCAACTTTTCCAAAAGGGGTTTCAATAGCATCAAAAGCCATGGTACCAACGCATATTACTGACATAATCTGTTTTTATAGTTTTTTATTAAAGCTTCCCAAAAGGGTCCTGCGGGCAAAAGTAATTGATTAAAATGATTTTAGTAAGTTGTGGTACAATTACCGTTATCTCATATAAATAAAAATAAATAAAGTGCTCATTCATATACATCCGCAAAACCCGCAACCCCGCCTGGTCAAACAGGTTACCGAATGCCTGAAAGATGGTGGCGTGATCATTTACCCGACTGATACCATTTACGGGCTGGGCTGCGATATCAACCAGCACAAAGCCATTGAACGCATCTGTAAGATAAAGAACATAGATCCGCAAAAAGCCCAGCTGTCCTTTATTTGCCGCGACCTGAGCCATTTAAGTGATTACACAAAAACCATAGATACGCCCCTTTACCGGATGCTGAAAAGTTATTTGCCCGGTCCGTATACTTTCATTTTGCCGGCAAGCAAACAGGTTCCAAAGATCCTGCAGAGTAAAAAATCAACCATTGGGCTAAGGGTGCCCGACAATACTATCTGCCAGCATATACTGGATGAACTGGGCAACCCGATCCTCAGTGCCTCGCTGCCTGGTGAAATGGTGGAAGAGTATACCGACCCCGAAGTGATCCATGAAAAATTTGGTTCTGCCGTAGATTTTGTGATCGATGGCGGCATAGGAAGCATGATACCATCAACCATAGTTGATTGTACAACCAGTGAATGGACGATCATCAGGCAGGGACAGGGTGAATTTATTTTTGAATGATCCCCTCGGGCAGTATATTAAAGCTTTTTCGGTGATAGCTGCAAAGACCATAAGCATTAATAGCCTTACGATGTGTGGCGGTACCATACCCTTTATTTTTATCCCACCCATACTGCGGGAATTGAGCATGAATTTTTTGCATGAATTCATCCCGGTAGGTTTTAGCTAAAATGCTGGCCGCTGCAATGGATGCATATTTTCCATCGCCTTTAACAATGCATTGGTGTGGAATGTTTGGGTATGCTTTAAAACGATTTCCATCGATTAATAAAAATTCAGGCGCTGTTTTTAACTGATCAACAGAACGATGCATAGCGGTAAAACTTGCCTGCAGTATATTGATCTTATCTATGGTTTCATTATCTGCCGATGCAACTGCAAAAGCAATACTTTCTTTTTCTATAACAGGCCTCAGGAGGTCGCGTTGCTTTTCATTTAACTGCTTGCTGTCGTTCAATAAGGGGTGATGAAAATCTTTCGGTAAGATAACAGCCGCAGCGAATACAGGCCCGGCATAGCATCCGCGGCCGGCTTCATCCAAACCGGCTTCAGTTACATCTTTATGTAAAAAAGGAGCTAACATCAGTGTTTAACAAATATCAGTTAAAAGCCTAAAAAAACAATTCATTTTGCTGTAACCGTATTTGCAGCTGTAAATTTGCAACTGCAATGGAAAAAAACTTACTTACATTAACCGAAAAACAACAGCGCTCCCAACGCCAGATTGCATACTGGCTTTTGATTGGCGTTGGTATGATCATCGTACAGGTTTTGCTGGGTGGTATTACCCGTTTAACAGAATCCGGACTTTCTATAACCGAGTGGAAACCTATAACCGGTACTTTACCGCCTTTAAATGATACAGCCTGGCAAGTGGAGTTTGATAAATATAAAGGAACCGACCAGTTTAAATATGTGCACCAGTATTTTACATTATCCGAATTTAAATTCATCTTTTTCTGGGAATGGTTTCACCGCACCTGGGCAAGGCTGATGGGCCTGGTATTTTTGATCGGGTTTATTTATTTCCTGGCCACCAGGAAATTTGAGAAGCGTATGATAAAGCCGATGATCATCCTTTTCATCCTGGGAGGACTGCAGGGTTTCATTGGCTGGTTCATGGTAAAAAGCGGGCTGGTGCCCGAGAAATATTTTGTGGGCCATGTGGAGCTCACCACCCATTTTATTGCAGCACTGGGCTTGCTTTGTTATACCTTATGGTTTGCTTTAAGCCTGGTAGTGAAGGAACAACAAAAAGTACAGGATACTAAACTGAAGAATTTTTTACTGATCATCCTGGGAGTACTTTTCTTTCAATTGATATACGGTGGTTTTATGGCCGGCCTCAGAGCTGCTATTACAGCGCCCACCTGGCCCGATATTAATGGTAGCATGATCCCTGCAGCCATTAACGAGCTTTCTCCTTTTACAAAAAACCTGGTTGTAAACCCTATTACCATTCATTTTATTCATCGCGGACTGGCTTATCTTTTAGTGATATTTATTGGCACCTGGTGGTACAGGTCCCGTTCTGTTGTAAATAAAAAATTATTCAGCAGGCTCCGCATGACCGTACTGTTACTGGTATTGCTGCAGGTGTTGCTGGGTATATTAACGGTATTGAATGCCACCTATCCCAACCGCCTGGTGGTATTGGGGGTATCGCACCAGTTTGTGGCTATGGTATTGCTGATGATCATCGTTTCGCTGCTTTTTGTGGTAAGGAAAAAACAGGTTGTATAGTTTGAATGCTGGCTGTTTAATTTGTAATTTTAAGCAATAGGAGCATTCATGAAGCATACCCTGAAAAATATTTATTATTTTTTTCCTGTTCAGCTTTTCATTCTGCATTTCAGAAAATTTCAGGTTTTGCTCAT
>JBJTMN010000242.1:0-5382 GCA_046070545.1 Ferruginibacter sp. | reverse complement strand
CAGCCCTTGGTTCTTATGCGCTTAATGCCAATATCAATTCCGATGGTAATACTGCAATCGGGCATCGCTCTCTGGATCTAAACACTTCGGGTATTGATAATGTAGGTGTTGGGTTTTATAGTCTTAAAAATAATACGGCCAGTTTTAATACAGGCTTAGGCACATATGCTGGTGCCGGAATTACAACAGGTACAAATAATGTGGCCGTGGGGCGACAGTCCTTATATACTGGAAATGCTTCAAATAATACCGCAGTTGGCACGCTTGCGTTAAATACCTCTTCAGGTACAGGCAACACTGCTATAGGTTACAGCTCAGGAAGTGCTATTACAACTGCTACCAATAATACATTTGTAGGTTCATCGTCCGGTCTGGGTTATACAACAGGTGGTCAAAACACTTCTCTCGGAGCCTTAGCCTATTCCACCGCAAATAGCATTAATTATATGTCGTTGGGCTACTCTTCAGGGGGCAATTGGTCAACTGCCAATAACAGAGTTGAAGTGGGCAATACCAGCGTTGTGAACATTGGGGGACAGGTAGGCTGGAGCACCTTGAGCGATATACGGCTTAAAGACAATATTAAAGAAGATGTTCCAGGCTTGAAATTTATATCATTGCTTAAACCCATTACCTACAACCTCAATATTCACAAACAGGAGGAATTACGCAAGCTTCAAAACAAAGGAGGACTGGTAAAACCTTCTGTAGACTGGGATGGAAAATATGATATAGAAAAAATAAAAATGAGTGGATTTTCAGCCCAGGGGGTTTTGGAAGCTGCCAAATCAATAGGGTACGATTTCAGTGGCGTAGATGTTCCAAAAGATGGTGGCATTTTGAGCATCAGGTACCAGGATTTTATTCCTTCTTTAACCAAAGCTGTACAGGAACAACAAGCACAAATTGAAGAATTAAAAAAGAAAAACGAACAACTGGAAAAAGATATGCAGGCTATAAAAGCGAAACTGGGTATTAATAATTAATCAATCTTAAAAAAAGAATAAAATGAAAAATATAAAATCAGTTATTATACTCACAGTTTGCCTGGCAGTTTCAACCCTGGTAGAGGCACAGCAATTGAATGATGTAAAAGCACAAGTAGCCCCTGTTGCTGAAATAAAACTGCTGCCACCAGTGGATGTGAATCAGATTCCGGCTCCGCAAACCAGGCCTGCGGAAGCTGAAGCAGGTATACAATCTGCAAAACCGTTATTATTACAGCAACCTGTAAATAACCCAAATAGTAAACTTACACCTGAGCAGCAGAAAACAGCTAACGGAACTGCTCAAAAACCAGTATTGTCAGCCGCACCCGGTACTGTACAAAAACCCACACAGCCCGGGCCTGCAGTATTAACAACTGCTGCCGGGCAATGATATTTTGCATAGCGCAATTTATATTACAACACAATAACCGGCTACCTGCTTATAAAGCTCCCTGTTTTTGGGGAGCTTTTTTTTGTTATCCAATTCATTTAATTTCGTTTTAAAACACCCATCATGATACAACGCATACAATCTATATGGCTGCTGCTGGCTGCTGCCTGCGCCTTTGCCGGTTTTAAATTTTCTTTTTACAGCGGCAACCAGGCAGCAGATACCCTGCTGCACGAAGTAAATGCAAGCACTACTTTTTTATTACTGTTAACCAGCATTGCCGTGGGCGGACTGGCATTGGTTACCATCTTTCTTTTTAAACAAAGAAGCCTGCAGCGCTGGCTTTGTGTACTGGGTATTTTGCTCCAGATACTGCTTATCTTTTTATACTATCGGGAAACAACATTATTTACGCAGGGTACGTTTTCTTTAACTGCTATTTTACAGGGTATTGTACTGGCAGCTTTTGTACTGGCTATTGGCGGGATCAATAAGGATTCAAAAATTCTGAAGGAGAGTGACAGGTTGCGGTTGCAGCAGGTAAGCCTGGTATTTTTATTGGTCTCACAATCCCCCGTATTTTTGAAAGGAGATCTTGTTGCCTGTTTTAATGACCAGCATCCGGTTCGCATACCATGCCTTGTTCGTTAACCTGTACTTTTATATCTTTAGCGAGGCCGTTATTATAAACGAATGCAAGTACACAAATGAAATTATTAGTTATCAGCTTAAGCCTGCTCCTGAATACGGTGGCAGTTTTTGGATACTCAAATGAACTGCCGGCAAGGGATACCAGCAAGCCCTTTGTTATTGGCACAATAGAAAAAATTTATTCCAACGTGCTGGGTGAAGAAAGGATACTGAATATCTATTTACCGGATAACTACAACCCGGCCGATACAGTAAAGTACCCGGTTATTTATTTACTGGATGGCTCGGCAGATGAAGATTTCATACATATTTCCGGCCTGGTGCAGTTCTGCAGTTTTGAATGGGTAAAGCAGGTTCCCAAATCTATCGTGGTTGGTATTGCCAATGTTGACCGCAGGAGGGATTTCACCTTTCCATCCACGGTAGCGGGTGACAGGTCGGCTAGTCCTAGCTCCGGCCATTCAGACAAGTTCATCCAATTCCTGGAATCGGAATTACTGCCACAGGTAGCGCTCAAATATAAGATCAGTGCCAGCAGAACAATTATTGGGGAATCCCTGGGCGGACTGCTGGCTACTGAGATCTTACTTAAACATACTGCGCTGTTTAATAAGTACATCATTGTTAGTCCCAGTTTATGGTGGGATAATGGTTCCATACTTACACTCAATTCCGGTTTGTATACTGCTTCATTCAACAGACCTACAGATATATATATTGGTGTAGGCAAAGAAGGATTAACACCGACAACACCTCCCCGCGTTATGGAAGTAGACGCTAATATTTTAGCCGATAAAATATCAGCAGCTAAAAACAAATCGTTGAACACCAGGTTTGATTATTTACCGGCAGAGAACCATGGTACCATCATGCACCAGGCTGTGTTGAATGCGTTTCGGTTGTTCAGCAAAAAGTAGATTCATGGTCAGTGGTGGTCGTCATGCTAAGAACCTGCTAGTATAACTCTCTTTACATTTTTTCAGATCAACCGGCTTGCCTGCAAATACCAGGTTACCGCCGGCATCACCTGCTTCGGGTCCCAGGTCAATCACCCAGTCGGCACTTTTAATAACATCAGTATTGTGTTCTATCACCAGTATGGTATGCCCCTGTTCTATCAGCGCATTAAAAGAAGCCAGTAATTTTTTGATGTCGTGAAAATGCAGGCCGGTGGTTGGTTCATCAAAAATAAACAGGATGCTGCCCTGTGTGCGCCCCTTACCTAGGAAAGAAGCCAGCTTTACACGCTGTGCTTCACCTCCCGATAAGGTATCGGAGGACTGCCCCAGTTTTACATACCCCAGGCCTACATCACTGAGTGGCTGTATCTTCCTGGCCACATCGGCCGCATCCTTATCGCCGTTATTAAAGAATTCAATGGCTTCATCCACCCCCATCTCCAGCACATCATGAATGCTTTTGTCTTTGTATCTTACTTCCAGCACTTCTTCCTTAAAACGTTTGCCGCCGCACACATCGCAGGTAAGGTGCACATCGGCCAGGAACTGCATCTCAATGGTCTGTTCCCCTTCGCCCTTGCAGGCATCGCATCTACCTCCATCTACATTAAAAGAAAAATGTTTGGGCTGAAAGCCACGCATTTTACTCAAAGGTTGTTTGCTGAACAGGTCTCTTATTTCGTCGTATGCTTTTATGTAGGTTACGGGATTGCTGCGGGATGATTTGCCAATGGGGTTCTGGTCAACCATTTCTACCTGTGCAATAAAATCAACATCGCCGGTAATGGCTTTGTGCAGCCCCGCTTTATCAAAGCTCTCGCCTTTTAATTTCTGCAAAGCGGGATATAATATTTGTTTTACCAACGTGGTTTTGCCACTGCCGCTAACGCCGGTTACCACGCAAAAAACCTGCAAAGGAAATTCAACCAAAAGATTCTTTAGATTATTCTGCCGGGCCCCTTCTACTTTTACCGATCGGTTCCATTTGCGAACCTGTTTGGGTGGTTCAATGCTCATCTTTCCGGATAAGTATTTACCGGTAAGGCTTTCGGGGTTATTTATTATTTCATTATAGTTTCCTTCAGCAACTACTTCTCCGCCCAGGTGACTGGCCAGCGGGCCCATATCGATGATATGATCGGCTTCCCGCATCATCATTTCATCATGCTCTACCACTACCACTGTATTACCCAGGTTACGCAGTTCTTTTAATACCGTAATTAATCTTTCTGTATCGCGGCTGTGCAAACCGATGGAGGGTTCATCTAAAATGTATAAAGAGTTGGTGAGATTACTGCCCAGGCTGCGGGTTAACTGTATGCGCTGGCTTTCGCCGCCACTGAGTGAGTTTGCCAGGCGGTTTAATGTAAGATAACCCAGCCCAACATCCAGTAATGTTTTTATGCGGTGATGAATTTCAATTAAAATTCTTTGGGCTACCTGCTGATCGTATTCGCTCAGTTCTAGTTTCTCGAACCAGGTAAACAGATCCTTCACGGGCAGTTCGCATAACTGGCCAATATGTTTGCCCCCCACTTTTACATACAGTGCTTCCGGCCTCAGGCGATATCCCTTGCAGGCAGTGCATAAAGTACGCCCGCGATAGCGGCTTAATAAAACACGGTACTGAACCTTGTATAAGTTCTGCTCCACTTCCCTGAAAAAAGCATTGATACCTTCTACATGTTCATTGCCTTCCCAGAGATCGTTCAGTTGTTTTTCTGTAAGATCAATAACCGGTTTGTGAACCGGGAAATCAAATTTCTTTGCAGCCCGTACGAAAGCATCTTTCCAAAGTCCCAGCTTCTCTCCTTTCCAGGGTGCTACAGCGCCTTCATATACACTTAGACTTTTATCGGGAATGATCAGGTCCGGATCGATACCCAGTATCTGCGAAAAGCCTTCACAAACCGGGCAGGCACCAAAAGGGTTGTTGAAAGAGAATAAATTGGGGACAGGCTCTTCAAATACAATTCCATCTGCTTCAAACTTATTGGAGAAATGCAGCAGTTTGCCTTTATTCACTTCCAGGAACATTTCACCTTCACCTTCGTAAAATGCAGTGTTTACCGAATCGGCAATGCGGTGCAGTTCGTCTTCGTCGAAAGTTTTGGCAACCAAACGGTCTATAAGCAGATAAGCCTTATCTGTTTTTTTGATGGCCGTTTTTTTATCTGCTTCCAGCAGGTCTTCAATCCTTACTACTTCCTGGTTTACATAAAGCCTGCTGAATCCCTTTTGTAATAATATATTCAGTTCTTCCGGTATGCTTCTTTTTGCATGTTGTTTAAAGGCAACCAGCAAAACTACCCTGTCTCCTTCCGGTAAGCTTTCGATCGCTTTTACCACACCGGCCACATCATCTTTCTTTACTTCTTTACCGCTCACCGGG